>JBJKQX010000095.1:0-6670 GCA_046704965.1 Binataceae bacterium (SeqCode) | reverse complement strand
CTGCTATTCGTGGAGCGCCTGCTGGCAACCCGCCGCCTGGTTACTCTATTCGCCACTCCGAGAGTGGTCTCGGGCGCGTACTACCTGGCCCGCCGTGAAGACAGCGCCAAAAGCACCGAACAAGTGTTCGTCGATTGGTTGACGGGCGCCGCCAAAGGGACGGAGACGAAAAGCCGCGGCGCCAGTCGCGCCGGCGTTTGACCGATCCCAATGCGCTTCGGGCGCGGAGGATAGTCATAAAGGAAAACATTAGAAGATGGCGATAATTACTTGATTTACGGCTAGAATTAGTGTATGGTCATTGAACGCTTTTGGATAAGGCCTATAACAATGAAATTTGATGCCGGTTCCACCAGGGCGATGAAAAATTTTCCACCGCGAACATGCCTTCGCATTGCCGCGCCCGCCTCGCGTCACGACGGCGAATCCTGCAAACACGCAGGTATGAAATGAAAAACGAATTGGAAACGCTTGCCCAACATCAAGCGAAGGCCGCGTGGCGCGTGGCCGTGACCCAGGGCCTGACCCTGCTCGGCTTCGAGGAATGGCTGATCGAGTCCGCGAACTACCCGCACGTATTGTTCGACCAGCGCGAAAACGATCCGGCCGTTCGCGCCGCCAGCGAAGAGTTCGTCGTCATGCTGACCATGGATGCGGGTCAGCGCGAAGCGGCCAGAAACGTCGCCAATTCGATTATCGCGAGCAGCGACAGCTCGCTGCGGGAGCCGGACATCGGCCGCGCGCTTGCGGGCAGCCTGGGCATTGCCCTGTTTCCCAACCATGCCGCGGACGGCGATTCCCATTCGATCGCGGCCGACCGACGACGCTACAAGGCCGAGTCCAAGGCCAAGGCAAGCATACCCTTCGCGCACGGCTGATTCGGCGCGCGGCGCATCGCGCTTGGCGACTAGGCGCTATCGCGCTCAGCGATTAGGTACGATCGCGCTCAGCGCTCGGGCACTATCGTGCTGCGGTAACCCAGCTGCCGGGCATTTTCCTCAAAGAAACCGAATCGATAGACAACCCTGCGCGTTTGCCGCAGCCAGCGCGTGTCGCCGAAGTCGCAACTGACTTGAGGGCATGGCGGATTGCGGTAGCCTCCGGGTTCCAGCGAAGCATCTTCGCTGACCTCCTCCCACATGCCGCCGCGCACTGGCCGGAAGCGCCATAGCACATAACCGCGTCGCCCGGCCGTGTCGAGCAGGTCCTCGGCGTCCTGGACCTCCGAGACCGGCGCAAGCTCCGCTTCGACATAGGGATGCGGCTGCCCGAATGCCATCTGGCATTCGATCGCTTCCTGCGTGGGCGCACCGGGCCGCATGCAGGGGCGCATCTCGAAGCGCGTGAGGTCCCAGGACCCGAGCTCCCAGGCAACGTCCATGACCGCGTGCTCGAGATCGCGCAAGTCACGCCAGCGCCGGTTTACCTGCAAACACGATGACGGGACCGACTCGTAGCGGAATTGCCGGCCGCGTTCGGTTTCCTTTTCGTGTTCTATGAACCCGTGCCAGTGCAAGGACAGAACCATGGGCGTGTCCGCGCAGGGCAGCGCCGCTATCGAGATGCCCGCCAGAGGAAGGCGATTGGAAACCATCTGTGACTCGATCGCATCGAGAAATTCCATTGCAGCGTGCCCTCCATCTCGTCAGTGTTGAACAGCCGACGGTGAAAATTACACCACGAGTTTTCGCAAAAGTGTTGCTAGCAGCTTCCGGACGAGGCTGCCAATTTTGTATGCGGGCAGCTCGGCCAGACACTGCGCGAATGGCCGTAACACAGATCCGCTCGATACAGTCATAAGCGCCGTGTTTGACTTTGAATTTGCGCAAGCGTAGCTTTTGCGCCAATCGCAATCGTCTACTTCCCAAGAGAGAAACTCGCGTGACGTTAAGGGAAGCAAAAGAACGCAGCGTTTCGTCCGTCCTCAGTAACGCGTAGGGAGAGCTCGCCGTGAGACAAGCGCTCGGCGTCGACAGTCTGACTGCGATCTACGCCCGTCTCGCACGGCGCTACGATTGGCAACACCGCCTCATCACCGCGGCGGCCGACCAGCGCGGCCGCGAAATGCTGGTCGAAGCCGCCGTGCGCGAAGGAGACCGCGTGCTCGACTGCGGCGCCGGCACAGGCGGTACCGGCTTGATGGCCGCGCGCAAAGTCGGCGAGCACGGCAAGGTCACGCTGTTCGACCTCAGCGACGATATGCTCGAAGTCGCGCGCGCCAAAGCCGCACGCGAAGGCCTCGGCGCGCGGCTCGAGTTCGGCACTGGCGATATGTGCCGCCTCCCCTTCCCCGACGCCAGCTTCGACGTCGTGCTTTCGACCTACAGCCTGTGCCCCCTCTATGATCCGAACAAAGGCGCGCTCGAACTCTATCGCGTGCTGCGTCCCGGCGGCAAACTCGGCTGCGCCCACTCCGTCGAGCCGGAAGGCCGTTTCACCAAATGGCTCGGCGACAAAGTCGAGAACCTTGCCTGGCGCTTCCCCTGGCTGTCCATGGGCTGCCGCGCGGTAGACGTCCTTCCCACCCTGGAGCGAGCCGGCGGCCGCATCGTGTTCGTCAAGCGTATCGGCGTCCCGCTCTGGCCCTTCGTCGTCTTCGTCATAGAGAAACCGGCGGCGTCATCCGGGTAAAGCTCGCCGGTGGGCATGGCGCGGCAGCACATGGCGTCCGCGATACGGTTTCCGGCTGTGACGAGCGCCCGCTTCCCTGCAAGCGGGGAGTCGACTGCTTAACCGCTATTGCGCTAGGCATAACCTAACCCAATGGGCAGATTCGAGTAGTCAGATACTCGCGTGGGGCTCGTGGCGGAACTTCGCCGACGGCCAATCAGTTAGCGCTCGGAGCCATCAGGTCGCCGTTTTCGTTGAACCGCATCTCCACGAACGCGGAAACGACCTCGAGCCCTGGATGGGCTTTGACCTCGTCGAGCAACGCCTCTGAGACGAACATCCGGTCCAGCTTCATGGTGTTGCGGATCCAGCACAGGCGTACGTCGCCGGCGGTGATGGGGCCGGCCGAGGCGAAGGCGTAATCCACGGCAGCCTTGTCCGTCTTGCCGACGATGGGCAGGCGGCCTTTTTCCGGTGTGACGGCGGTGACGCAATTGACGTCGGTGTAAGCGCGGTTCAACTTGTCGACCACTCGCTGGGTCACGAAGTCGGCCAAGCCTATGCCCAGTCCGTTGCCGTGCGAAATCTCGGTCAGGTCTCGCAGGACGATGCGCGTGATGTGGGGGTGATCGAGCGGCGGCTCGTAAATGTTCATGATGCGGCCGATCACCTTGGTGTCCATGCCGGTGCCGCTGATCTCCTTGCCGCTCTCATCGACAACCAGGACATCCAAACGATCGAACGGCAGATGGGGACAGGTTTCGCGGGCCAGTTCGAGAAGCTTGGCCTCATCTTCGATGAAATTCTCCGGCGTCGTCGCCTCGATCCGGGCGGCCTGGCCGAATCCGTTCTCGACGATCCCAACGCCCAGGGTAATCGGCGCGTGCTCGATGATGTGACGTCCCGACGAAATGAGGGTGTGCTCGTATCCGAATCGCACCGCCCAGCGATGAGCGTAGATCGCTCCCTGATGCTTGCCCAGGCCGATCACCATCATCTTGGTCAGGCCGCTTTCGATGCGGCCGCGGAACTCGGTATGAGGTTTGATCCGATTGACGACAATAATGCCGTCACACTCCATGGCATCCTTGCTGAGAACAACCGGAATTCCCTCCTCTGTGGTTCCCAGGTCGACAACGTCCATGGACGAGACGATCGGCGCGCCGATGGATTCCTCGGTCACCCCGAGTCCTCGCAGCATCTCTGTCTGGCCCTCGGCGGTGGCTCCGCCATGGCTTCCCATCGAGGGGATGATGATCGGTTGGGCGCCGGCTTTTTTCACCTCGTTGGCGGCGCCGCGCAGGACAGCAACCATGTCCGTGATGCCGCGGCTGCCGGCGGTGATGGCGACTCGCGAGCCGGACTTGATCCGAGCGGATAGGCCAACTCGCCGCATCTCGTCGGCGAGGACCGCGTCGATATCACGCACCCGCGTTTCGTTCAAACGTTGAGAGATTTCCGCGATCTTCGGATAACTCACCGGAATCGTCCTTAGATCACAGGTCCCATCACATAGATGTCCATCGCCCGCGTATAGCCGGTGATCTCGGACCGCGTCCGCGTCCCCGAAGCCACTTCGAAAAGCGTTTTGACAAGACGTTCACCGGCTTCCGGCACGCTTTCAGTGCCCTCGATCACGCTGGCCACCGTCATATCCATGTGATCACGCATGCGCTCCCACGTCAGCGCATTGCCGGTCAGCTTGACGACGGGGACGAACGGAAAGCCCTGCGGTGCGCCTCGCCCCGTAGCAAACGCAATGAGGTTGCATCCGGCCGCCGCCAGGCCGGTCAGGATCTCCGGCTCCCGCCCGGGCGAATCCATCACCACCAGCCCCTTCACGGTCGGCCGTTCGCCATATTCGTAGACCGCCTGGATTGGCGCCGTGCCCCCCTTGGCGATAGCCCCCAAGGACTTCTCCTCGATGGTTGTCAGGCCACCCTTGATGTTGCCGCCCGTCGGCTGTCCACCGCGCATATCGCAGCCGACCGCTTTGGCGCGGTTCTCCATTCGCTGCACCAAAGCCAATATCTGCTCGCCGATCTGCGGTGTCGCGGCGTGCCGGGCCACGATATGTTCCGCGCCAATAAACTCGGTGATCTCACCGAGTATGGTGACCCCGCCCGCCTCGACGATGCGATCGGAAGCGACCCCAATGGTCGGTGTCGCCGACAAACCCTGCGTGGTGTCGGAGCTACCGCACTTCATGCCGAGCACGATGTCCCCGGGCCCGCAGGTCTCGCGCTTCATGGCGGATGCCTCGGCGACCATGTCCTGAACGATCAACGTGCCCTCGGCCCGGGTCCGCGCCGCGCCACCCGTCTCCTGCACGCCGATCATCTCGACCCGCTTGCCGGTCTTGCGAATGCCCTCGACGACTTTGTCGACAGCCGTGCTCTCGCAGCCAAGACTGACCAAAAGCACCGACGCCAGATTGGGGTTGCTGCCCAAGCCGATTAGAACGTCGTTGACTCGCTGGATGTCCAGCGGCGTCTGGCAGCATCCCTGATGGTGTGTGAAGCTGACCGCGCCGTCGACCTGACGCGCGATGTCCTCCGCTACCTCGTTGGAGCACACGACCGTCGAAATGACCCCGACGTAGTTGCGCGTCCCCACTTGCCCGTCCGACCGGCGATATCCCTGAAATTCCATATCTGCATCCTTTAGAGCTTGTTACAAAATGAGGGGATACCTCCCCTCATGCTCCCCTAGATTGGCCCGTTGCAAAACTGATTTTGCAACGGGCTCTTAGTTTCTTTTCGGCCGGCCGCTCAGTCCAAATCGCCGCGGCCGCGAAGGCTTTCGATGTTCTGGACGTGGGCATGCGCTCCTATCGGGATGTCGGCCGTCGCCCGGCCGATGACCTCGCCGTACTTGACGATGTCCTGCCCGCGCGAAATTTCGCGGATGGCAAACTTGTGACCGAATTCCACATCGTCGACAAGGGTCACTGAAACCATTTTGTCGCCGACACCGACAGAAGCCACATCGCGACTTGCCAAATTGCGAAGGGCCGTCGCCACATTGTCGGCGTCCTTGATGGCAATGGCATCCCGTTTCATATGCTCTTCCTTTTTGGGCGGGGATAGACGGCGACCCGCGGACAACGCACCATCCTCTCATTCACCAAGGAAACATCGGGCTCCCGAAGTCCTGCGTTCGCAACAGCTCTAGCTCGATCGAGCTCGACGCCGCGTTCCAGAAGTCCATGGCCCTGCGGAATGCCTCCGGCCGCAGAAGGCCGCGAGCAGCGGCGTGATGCTCACCTCAAGCTACCCTGGCGAGTATGCACCCCGGCCGAGCGATGGGTTTGTGTTATATCAATTTTCCCGGGGACGCCTAAACCGCAGTAGCTGCGTCGATCTTACGTTTTTGCGCATGGACCTCGAATTTCGCCATCGAATTCGCCGGCGGGTCCACTCCGGGCGCACAGCTGTCATCGGTGAATGACCGCTCCGCGGCGACAGAAATTGCGTCAATGTGGCGAAAGACCGGGAAATGAGAGACGCAATGCGCCCGACGCGCGTCCCGCAGCGCAGGCAGGACCTGGCATGAAGGAATAACTGCAGTCTCGATACCGAGGAAGATGAATACAATTGCGGTTCACCACCTGAAAAGCGGTCACTTCAGGAATGGCGTTGTCTTGGCGCGCTAAGGTTCGCAAATCAGCGCTCTTCGTCGGCACAGCGCGGCCTGTTGCGAGTAAAAGGAGGTGCCATGAAAGCTGCTGGCAAGATGAAGGTTTTATTCGTCGCTGGCTTCGGTCCAATTGTTCGCGAGCCGGCCAGGAGTCGCAATCTCTATGACGAAGTTCTCGGCATTTCTTTCAAAGAGGAGAGCGGCGGGTATCTTCATACAGAGGCTGTTCAGGGCGCAAAGACGTTCGCCTTGTGGCCTCTTTCCCAGGCGGCCCACTCCTGTTTTGGTAGCGATTCGTGGCCTGAAGAAATTCCCGTTCCACAAGCATGGCTGGAGTTCGATGTCGACAGCGTGGAAAACGCAACGACGCATCTCGAGTCGCAAGGAAATCGAATGCCAGAATACCGACGCAAAGTAGACA
>JBJKQX010000094.1:0-2998 GCA_046704965.1 Binataceae bacterium (SeqCode) | reverse complement strand
ACCAGAGAAGCAGAAGACGCTGGAGTATCGGAAGGCGCGACCCTATTCCTCCGGCAACATCAACGCTTTCAATTCCGTGACGTTCGTTCTGCAGCGCGGAAGCTGCACTTGCTATCGGACGGACTGGAGTGGCAACTATGGGCTGCGGCGATCGGGCACATCCTCGTGGCCTGGCCGGGCTTCTCGAGGATCTGTTCGGCGGGGGGAGCAACGGGCCGCCGTGGTTAGTCTGGAAGCTTAACCCTTTGGAGCCCGTACGGCCCGAGCCGCCGATGGATGACGCTGCGCGTAGGGCAATTGGCATAGGAAAGCATCATGCCTACTTCTACTGAAAGACTGCTTACCGCTCTCGGCGTGCTTGCGTTCTTTGTGCCCCAATTTTGGCTGGCGCATAGCCAGCCGTCCTGGGGCCTGTACAGCCCGTTTCCCTTCACAATCCAGCGAAGTATCGAGCAGCCAATCCTGCTCGGCCTCTCTGCCGCCGTGCTGGCATGGGGGAAATCCGTGTCCCTCTCGCAGCGGAAGCTCCTGTACTCGATCATTGCGGCAAGCATCGCGGAAATCGTGACCATCAGGGCGATGCTGTGGTTTCATCAGCCTCTGCTGCTGCTGGCGGTGTTCCTGTTGAACGCATTCATGGCCGTCCAGCTTTTACGATTCGGCATCTCATGGTTCCTCGCGAAATCCGATCAGACGGTCAGAACTAAATCCCATGAGGCAGCCAGCGCGAAGACACCCGCGGGAAAGAAACCCGCGACCGTGAAAGGGGGGATATTTAGGATCGGACTGGTGGCAGTCGGCATCGTAGCGCTCGGACACTTTTGGTACCCTTCTGTGCCCTTGACGGTTGACGTGGAAATTACTGCCGCGGTATTAGCCCCAGGCATCATAATAGTAATTATTCAACAGATCTGGATAAGGAAATCTCTCTCCCGCGCGGGACGCCAGTGAAGGTGAGGGATCGCCAACGACCTCAGCTGTTGCGTATATCCGCACGCGGGGTGCGACAATCGGGATAGAGATTTTACGCAGATGAAGTAGACGGGCGCGTGCGAACAAAGGGAGGCGAAACCATGAAGCGACCTCGTCGCAGACAAGAACTCCTGATGAGTGCAGCGATTACGGTTCTTCTGCTGATTTTCGCTGGTCTGGCGTCGTTTTGTGTCACCACCCGTGGTCTCGCGTTCCTCGACTGGCAGATGGGGCAGGTCTCCTTCACCGCAGGGGGATTTCTCGGGTTCATCAGCTGCACGGACTACCCGACGATAATCAGAAGCTCACGGTTCCTAAGGTCTCTGACGACAGCCTTCGCCTTCATGCTATTTCTAATTGGATTAGGACCACAATTTCTTCGGTTCCTTCCTCAGACCCGGAGCTACGAGCATTGGTCCGCCTTGTTTATCCTGGCTGCAATCTTGCTCTTTGCCGCGTCTTCCGTTTTAGGACTGATATACCAGTATGTGACTACTCGTAGCAGCGCGGATTCGTGACGCAGCCGGGCGAATTTCTTCGGTGAATTGGGCGGGGGAGCAACGGGACGCCCAAGCGACCGCGGCGCAGGCCAAGTTTCGAAATACGCAACCCGTGTTTGCAACCATAGCTCAGGCGGAGTTTGATTTCCCTGTGATTCGTCGATCGTTTGCCGTTGCTTCGAAACTTGGTACCGCAATCATCCTGACCGCGCTCGCAATCAGCCTGTCCGCATGCTCACGAGGTGGGCCGGCCAATCCCGAGCAGGCAAAAGCCCAGGGACTGAAAGTTGCCAACCAATGGCTCAAACTGGTGGATGCGGGCGATTACACCAAGGCCTGGAACGAGACTGCCAAGAGCTTCAGGAAGCAGATTTCCGAGACCGGATGGATCGACGGGCTGAAAAGCTATCGCAAGCCGATGGGCAAGTTGCTCAGCCGCACCGTCGCCGGAGAGCAATACGCCAACACGCTTTCCGATTCTCCCAGAGGTACATTCGGCAATTACGTGGTAATCCGTTACAAGGCCCGCTTCGAGCACAAGGCCTCGGCGAATGAAACCGTGCTGCTGACGCGAAATCACAAGCGATGGATGGTCGCCGGCTACTTCATCAACTGACTCGCGTCGTCGGCTGACCTGCGCCGCTCGCGCGTATCGGGACCCGGGTGACGCGACGTTGGCTTTCGAATAGTCTTTTATTGCGCGGTCGAGCGATCTTTTCCGAGTTCGCGGATGCGCGTCAGCACGATGCCGGTCGACGAATACAGGCGCAAGCGGCACGTCGAACGCACGCCCGAACCCTCCGGCGGCGAGACGGCCACGACCAGTCGTAGCGCTCGCAGCGGAATCTTTGTCGTACAGAAACATCTGGCCCGACGCCTCCATTACGATTTCCGTCTCGAAATGGACGGTGTCCTGCGCTCATGGGCCGTGCCCAAGGGACCTTCGCTGAAGGCGGGCGAGCGCAGATTGGCCGTGATGGTCGAGGACCATCCGCTCGAGTACGCGGATTTCGAGGGCGTCATTCCGGCCGGCAATTACGGAGCGGGTTCGGTGATCGTATGGGACCGGGGCCGCTACTCGGTCATCGATCCGCCCAATACCGACGCCGCCGGCGCGATCCGCAAGGGCAGAATCGGCCTTGAGCTGCGGGGCTACAAGTTGCGCGGCGCGTTCACGCTGGTCCGCACCCATCTGAAGAGCAGCGGCAAGCAAGCGCGGGAAAACTGGCTGCTGATCAAAAAACGCGACCAGCACGCGAGCGAAGATGACGTAACCGAGAAACGTCCACGCTCCGTGCTGTCGGGCCTCACGGTCGACGAGATGCGCGAGGCGCGACAGGTCGCGGCCAAGGTCGTTGCCGAACTCGAAGGTGCCGGGCTGCCGAGGCTTCCCGAACGGCTCCATGCCAAGGACTTTCCGCTGAGCTTGGCGCGGCTCGCTCATGAGCCCTTCGACAGCGGCAAGTGGTTGTTTGAAATCAAATACGACGGGGTTCGCGCGCTTGCGATTCGCGACGGCTCATCGG
>JBJKQX010000093.1:0-4749 GCA_046704965.1 Binataceae bacterium (SeqCode) | reverse complement strand
TGAGTGCCCAAGGCTGATATCGAACCACGGTCATGATCAAACCTCCGATTGCTGATGATGTCAGGCGTTACGGCCCGTTTTGGCGTTGACAGGAATCTGCGGCCGGGATCAGGGATTTCAAGCGGGTCCGGGGCGCAGCGGCGGCGGATAGGCTGTGGACAAGGTGTGCATGGCGCCGAAACACAAGATATGGGGTTTGCCTGAAACCCGTCGTCGAAGAGGCGCAGAAAAATTTTTCCCGTGCGTCACCGCAGGAACAATCGTAAGCTTTTGTTTTTGTTATATTTAAATTTTTGCGTTTTGACCTGCAGAAATCTTGACGGGTGACGGGGTGCTCATTAGGCTCTTTACCCCGACACAAGATCTTGTGTTTGTCCTGCAGGCACGAGATCGCGCGTTCGGGGAGGCTCAGGGGGATACTGGCTGACGAACGGTGTACCGGCGGATCCGGTGCGCACAGCCCCGCGCTTTCCGCGCCTGCCATATTCCCTGTGATCCGGTGTGCAGACACTTGGGGCGCCGCGGACACATGAATACCGTCGTGAAGATCGATTCCAAGGACAGTGGCACCATCCCGTTCCAGGAGGCGTCGCTCCACATCTGGGACAAGAAATACCGGCTTACCGCCAAAGACGGCTCGGCCATCGACAAGACGATGGACGATACGTATCGGCGTGTCGCCCGCGCGCTGGCGGACGTCGAGCGCGAAGAGGTGCGCCAGCACTGGTACGAGCGGTTCTTGTGGGCATTGCGCCGCGGAGCCATCCCGGCCGGGCGCATCACCTCCAATGCCGGGGCGCTTGAGCACAAACCGGCCACCTCGACGATCAACTGCACGGTCTCGGGGACGATTCACGACTCCATGAACGACATCCTGGGCAAGGTTCACGAGGCGGGACTGACGCTGAAAGCCGGATGCGGCATCGGGTATTGCTTCTCGACGCTCAGGCCACGAGGCGCCTACGTGTCCGGCGCCGGCGCCTATACGTCGGGCCCCCTGTCGTTCATGGATATCTTCGACAAGATGTGTTTTACCGTGTCCTCGGCGGGTGGCCGACGCGGCGCGCAGATGGGCACGTTTGATGTCGGTCATCCGGATGCCATGGAATTTATCCGCGCAAAGCGCGAAAGCGGCCGCCTGCGGCAGTTCAACCTCTCGCTGCTCGTCACCGATGAGTTCATCGATGCCGTGCGCGAGAATCGCGATTGGAAACTCGCCTTTCCGCTCTCCCGCACGGAGTATGAAAGCGAGCATCCCGATCTTTCCGACAGCGGCAAGTTCCTGTGGCGCGAGTGGGAGATCCACGACAACTACGTGGTCAATGACAAGGGTCTGGTCGCCTGCAAGATCTACAAGACGCTTCCGGCCCGGCGCATGTGGGATGTCATCATGACGTCCACTTACGACTTCGCCGAACCGGGCTTCATTCTCATTGATCGCGTCAATGAGATGAACAACAACTGGTGGTGCGAGAATATTCGCGCGACCAACCCGTGTGGCGAGCAAAGCTTGCCGCCCTATGGGGCGTGCCTCCTGGGTTCGGTCAATCTCACCAAGTTTGTACACGACCCGTTCACCGAATCGGCGGAGTTCAACTGGAAGGAATTCCGCGAAGTCGTCAAAGTCTTCACGCGCATGCTCGACGATGTGGTGGAAGTCAATGGTCTGCCGCTGGAAAGACAGCGCCAGGAGATCATGCGCAAGCGCCGTCACGGAATGGGCTTTCTCGGGCTGGGCAGCACGATGACCCTCCTGCGCATGAAGTATGGATCGGCGGAAGCGGTGAAGTTCACCGAGGATGTCTCCCGGGAGATGGCCGTGGCCGGATGGGAAACGGGGCTGGAACTGGCTCTCGAGAAGGGGGCCGCGCCCATCATGACGGAGGAGTTCGCAGTAACGGAGGAAATGCTGCGCAAACGCCCCGAGATGATCCACGATGGATGGAAAACCGGAGACAAGATCCCCGGCCGTCTGCTGCATGCGAAGTACAGCCGATACATGCAGCGCGTGGCCGAGCTCGCCCCGGAGCTGGTCAAGGCCCTGGCGGAAACCGGAGCCCGCTTCACGCATCACACGTCGATCGCGCCGACCGGTACGATCTCGTTGTCGCTCGCCAACAATGCTTCGAATGGAATCGAGCCGTCCTTCGCGCACCATTACTTTCGCAATGTGATCCGGGACGGCAAGAAGACCAAGGAGAAGGTTGACGTCTTCTCGTTCGAGTTGCTGGCGTACCGAGAACTCATTAACCCGAAAGCACAGCCCGGCGCCGCTTCCGAGGCCGATAGACTTCCGGATTATTTCATCACTTCAGACGACATAACTCCGAAGGAGCACGTTGATGTGCAGGCGGCCGCCCAGAAATGGGTCGATTCCTCGATCTCCAAGACCGCAAACGTACCGACGGATTTTCCCTACGAGAAGTTCAAGGACATATACCTGTACGCCTATGAGCGGGGCCTGAAGGGCTGCACGACCTTCCGCTTCAACCCCGAGGCGTTTCAGGGGGTGCTCGTGAAGGAGCAGGATCTGAAGAATACGGTGTACAAGTTCACGCTCGACGACGGCACCGTCGTAGAAGCGCGAGGGGACGAGGAGATCGAGTATGACGGCGAATTGCATACGGCCGCTAATCTCTATGACGCACTCCGTGAGGGATACTATGGGCGCTACTGAAGCGCGCGCGGCCAACGCCTGCATGAGCAACGCACTGGGAGCTGCGTCGTGACCCTCAAGATCGAACACAAGATCGTGAAGTACGAAGTCCAGAAGCCTGCCGAGGCGCCGGCCGCCGGAGCGCGGAGCGCCGCCAAACCGTCACCCGTTCAGCCGCCGGCCGTCGGGGTCACTGTGCGTGACAAGCACGGGCACATGGCGCAGGTCATCCGGATGCATGAGAAGCTCGAGCGTCCGGAGGTGCTGATCGGTTCGACGTACAAGATCAAAACCCCGATTTCCGATCACGCGATGTATGTGACCATCAATGACATCGTGCTCAACGAAGGCACCGAGTACGAGATACGAAGACCGTTCGAGGTCTTCATAAACTCCAAGAATCTCGACCATTATCAATGGATCGTCGCGTTGACCCGCATCATCTCCGCCGTGTTTCGCAAAGGCGGTGATGTCACGTTCCTCGTGGACGAGCTTAAAGCGGTGTTCGATCCGCGCGGTGGCTACTGGCAGCCGGGCGGTAAATTCATGCCCTCGATCATCGCCGAGCTGGGGTACGTTATCGAGCGACACCTGCGCAGCATCGGTCTTCTGCGCAGTTCGACGCTCGATGAGCATCAGCAGAAGCTGGTCGACGAAAAGCGAGCCGAATTCGAAGCGCGTACCCGGCAAACCGATGCATTTGCCAAGTCGGAATTTCCGGAAGGAGCGCAGCTATGCGCAAGATGCAATACCGCGGCGGTAGTGATGCTGGACGGCTGCATGACTTGCCTCAATTGTGGGGACTCCAAGTGCCAGTGATACTGTGACGTGACCCCCGCGATTAGTATTTGTTGTGGGTGACACCATAAGGTGAGATTTTGAACCCATAAGCTGAGACTCCTGCCCAAATGGGGCTTCTGGGGCGAGATCCGCCTGATTCAGGGCACTTGATTGAACATGTTGTGGCGGAGGCGAAAGCTGCCGCCAATTTTGGCTGGGTCCAATAGACGCTTTGATGTGCACCCGCCGTGCTCGTGGTTGACGGTGCCCGACAAATTTTTTCCGAAGGAGCGCAAATGCATCATGCTTTGCGAATCCGCGCCGTTCGTAACTCGTCCCAGGCACTTTCGGCCGAAAGCGGGAGTTGCCGTTCCAGTGCTTTGATGGCTCGGGTCACATAACGATTCGCGCTTTTCGGAACCGCAGCAAGCGCGTCAGTCACCGCGTTCGGAAACCGCTCAGTGACGGCTTCGATCACCGTCCCCGCTTGCCTCAAGTCCTTTTCGGGCTTAGTGCGTGCCCCGGCCCTCAGCTGCGAGACGATGAGCTTGTGTACCGCGAAACGCTCCGGCACGGGTACCCGCACCATCACGACTCCGTGTGGGCTGAGAATAGGCACCTCCTGAGATACGCCGAGCAGATAGGCTAAGTATGGCAGTCCTTTTGCGTGCGCCCCGAGCTCAGGAACCGGAATTGTCGGATACTCGCTATCCGGTGACGGTACGAGCAGATCGACCCGCAGACGGGAGCCGCCTCGCTCCGCGAAGGACGTAGACGGGGCGCGCCGATGAAGCGCAGGGACGGGAAAGAAATCGAGACCCGTCTCGCGAAGCATGTCAATGAAAGGCGGGACACCAGAGATTGCAAGCTGCTCACGACGTGCTATGTCCACGTCCTCGGTTGAATATGCCACTGCGCGCACTCCAAGCACATTGAGCAACGCGCCGTAGGCGTGAGATCCAACCAATAGTGCTCCCGCTCGGAAAAGGCCATGGTTGTGTAAACTCGCCAAGGTGGCAAATGCTTTGCGATCTACGGTGGCAAATCCCGCCCGCGCGAGCAATCTGACGCTGGCGATGGCGTCATTTGCCCGCCTAATCCGCTCGCTCAGGTTAGCAACATGAGCGATCACCGCCGGCTCATCGGCCTTGCCCAGATAGACTTCCTGGCGTCGACCGGCGGCGTCTGAATACCGGTGCACCCACAAGCGGGTGCCGGTCGCATTGGTGCGCTCAGCCAGGGCCCCGGGTGAGCCAAGCAATGCCTCTGCCTGCTGCTCGGCAGAGTTTTGCAGCTCGGCGAGCAGCAAAGAG
>JBJKQX010000092.1:0-15053 GCA_046704965.1 Binataceae bacterium (SeqCode) | reverse complement strand
TCTCAAGACGATTCGCTGGCTCAAGCTGATGGGAAACAACGGCACCAACACGGTTTCGGCGCTCGGCCGATGCACGGTCGGGCAGTCGCTCGCCGATCCCGACGGATACGCCCTGATGCGCCGCCTGATGATGGAAGTGGTGACGGTAGGACGCGCGGAAGGAGCAAGGATGAGCGAGCGGTCTGTTGAAAAAAACCTTGAGCGAATCAGCAGTTTGCCCGCCGTCGACAAGGTCAAGCCGTCCACGCTTCAGGACGTCGAACGCGGCAAGCGCCTTGAATACGACGCGATATGCGGAGCGGTTCTTCGCGCCGCGCGGCGGCACGGAATCGACGTTCCTGCGACAGAGACAGTCTATGCGCTTCTCAAACTGCTCGACGCCGCACGCGCCGATTCATAAGCAAGAAAAAAAAGACGGCGAAGCCGGGATGGCTCCGCCGCTTCGCGTACATCTGATCGCGACGGTTACGGAGTGGGAATCGGGTAGTATCTCACGCCGTTTCCGTTGTCGCATCCGAGGGTAGTGGACGTCCCCGCGCAGGTGCCGGACGGCAGCGCGGTGCTGATGCCGCTAGGGTTACTCTGAAACTTGGACAGATTCACCTGTGCCAGCCACAGGAAACTACCGCTCTGGCGACCTACGACATAGCCCATATTATGCTTCGCATCCACAGTGGTGTAGTAGGGAAAAACCTGCGCGTCGAAGCTATTTCCGTCGGGCGTGTCGGGCAGCGTCGACGTAACAGTCGTAACCATCGATGAATCGATTTGCGCTACCGCGTTCTTGGGTAATGATATCAATCCCACGTTCGAAATGCCCGTCATAAACGCCTGGTGGGTAACCGCGTTGACCGCAACGCCGGGGACCTCGACGGTGCCACCAAGACTCTCGGTAACGGAATTGGGCGGCGTGCCACCTTCGTTGAGCGTGCAGGGCGATTTCGTGCCGCTGAAAGACGAGCCGTTGAGGTTCACCACCACGGCAGGAGTAGGACCGGGGGCGCCGCCTCCCACCACGACGATATTGGTAGTCGGATCGATGGACGATCCCTCGGCATCAAACATGTTGCCTATGTTGGTGTCGCCGAGCGTGCATGAAGATTGGGCGGGCACATTCGTCGCCACGAGCTGGGTAGGGTTGGAAGTGCTAAAGTTATCCAGATCGTCGTCCGGACCCACTATTACACCGCTGTTGAAGTTGAGCGCGAAAGCGTCGGCTCCATTGGTGTCAGTTGTGCCCGGGGTTGCCTGGATAATCGGCCCGAAAGTCTTAGAGGCTATGTTGTATACGGCGAAACCGGTGCAGGTACCGGGTGATGAACAACCGGGCCCGTCGGTGGTCGAAACCACGAGGGTGTTGTTCTTGGGATTGAACACGACCTGACCCAAAGGGCCGGTGTCGCTGCCGGCAGGAAAAGGAATCGGCGCACCCGCCGTGAGCAGCTTCTTCTTGGTTTCGCTGATGATATCCAAAAATCCGCCGTTACCGTTGTTACCGCTCGCTACGTAAACGCGGCCCTTATTCGGATTGACTGCGACCCCGGTCGGATAATCCGGGTGACCGAGGTCGATCATCGTCACGTCGGGATTCTTTTTGTTGGGATTGACGCCCACGTTGATGACTGAAACCGCTCCGTCGCCGATCCCAGCGCCCGAGCTGATGGTGTTCCTGTCCATGGCAACGAAAGCCAGCTTGGTCAGCGGATCCACCGCGACTCCACCGGACCCGGTTGGTATCGCCTTGTTTGCGACTGTCGACGACCCTCCGCCTCCGCTGCTGCCGCATCCCGCAATCCCGAGCATGAACAGCGCAGCCACCGCCAGACAAATCCCGCCAATGCCTCGCGAACCAACGAAACGCATCTGTTGTTGTCGATTCACCACCGCTGCTCCCTCCCGAATATGAATTGGAAAGGGCTTTAGCTAGCACAATTGAGCAACACGGCGCAATGAATGACTATTGTCTTCCGATTAAGACTTGGACACGTTGTGACTCACTGGCGGCGACGCGAAAATACCAAGGGAAAAAACAAAGCGGCGCGGGACGAAGCCAGATGACTGGAATCCGTTCCGCACCGCATCGTAGCGGGACTAGCGCGATGTCCTAGCGCTTCTCGTACTGGCGGTTGCCGAACAGATTGTTCCACGATTCCTTGTCCGGCTTCTCCTGCTGGCGCTTTCGCATCTCTTCTACCACGTTGCGCATCACGGCAAGCCCGCGCTGACCGCAGGACGAGCTTCGATCGCGTCGTACCATCGCTTCAGATTCGGGAAATCCTCAAGCGCCTGACCCTGCCAGGTATGCGATTTTTATTCCCGAATGTGTGTGTGCGCGTAGCGCGACGAACGCAAGCCGGAAGATGCGCAGAGCCGTAGCTCGATCACGTCGACTTCGCTCTTTTGTGAAGCAGACGCGCGACCGGCCAAAGAAGTTTGGCTACGAATTCAAACGCAAAACAGGCCACGCGAACGTTCAGGCCGTCCTTCTCGGAAGTTATTTTCAAGCAGAGGAATACGCACTCGTCGCAGATGAAGACGGAATTCGGGCCTTGCACGATGGTCCGGACTGCATCCTGTGATTTGCCACAGAAGCTGCAATGCACGAACGGAGATGCTCCTTTTGTGTCATCCGACAATGCTCGATTCCTCCGATGGATGGACCGTTATCCGGGCATCGAGGCGGCGTCGCCCTTGCGCGTGCCCATCAGGTAGGCCTCGATAAACGGGTCAATCGCGCCGTCGAGGACCGCGTCGGTATTGCCTATCTCGACGCCGGTGCGATGGTCCTTCACCATCCGGTAAGGCTGGAGCACGTAGGAGCGAATCTGGCTGCCCCAGGCGATTTCCTTTTTCTCCTTGCTGAACTGCTCCATCTCCTCGCGCTTCTTGCGTTCTTCCATCTCGAACAGACGCGCCTTGAGGATCTTGAGCGCCATCGCGCGATTCTTATGCTGCGAGCGCTCATTCTGGCAACTGACAACGATGCCGGACGGAATATGGGTCATGCGCACGGCGGAGTCGGTCTTGTTGACGTGCTGCCCGCCCGCGCCACTTGCGCGGAAAGTATCGACGCGAAGGTCCGCCGGGTTGATGACGACCTCGACCTGTTCATCGATGGCAGGGAATACGAAGACCGACGCGAATGACGTATGGCGTCGCGCGTTGGCGTCATAGGGCGAGATTCGCACCAGCCGATGGATGCCGGCTTCAGCCTTCAGATAGCCGTAGGCAAAGTCGCCCTCGACCGTGAACGTGGCGCTCTTGATGCCGCCGCCCTCACCGGGCTGAAGATCGGCAACGTCGACCTTATAGTCGTGCCGCTCAGCCCATCTGACGTACAGCCTGAGCAGCATCTCGGCCCAATCCTGAGCTTCGAGTCCGCCGGCGCCCGGATGGATGGACACGATCGCGCCAAGGCGGTCGTGCTCTCCGCCCAGCATCAGGCGCAGTTCCTGTCTCTCTACTTCGGCCTGTGCGGAATCGAGGGCCGCTTCGGTTTCGCGTGCGGCTTCGGATTCATCCGTGCCTTCCTCTTCGGCCATCTGGAAGAACACGCGCGCCTCATCGATTATGTTGGTGAGACGCTGATGGGCGTCGATCTGCTCGCGGATGCCGTCCTGCTCCTTGAGCACGGCCTGCGCGGCTTCGGGTCGGTCCCAGAAATCGGACTTGGTGGATTGTTCGAGAAGTTCCTTTTGACGAGCGGCTAGTTTGGGGACGTCAAAGACGCCTCCCGAGGTTTTCCGCGCGAGTCTCCAGGTCTTTGAGTCGTTCCTGCAAATCACTGAGCATCGTGAATACCTCTATAAGAGCTTCTGCTTTGCGAAGAAGATTTTGCCAGAGATGGCGGCCTTAATTAACCGCCGCGTTTTTCCTGCGCTGGCCGTTTCGCGAGAGTATTTCTTCGACGTGCGCTTCGAGCGGTTTTAGCCGGATGGGCCTGAACCAGGCAAGCAGCAGGCCCAGCAGCGCAAGCGCCGCGCAGATTTCCGCGAACAGATTTCCGACGATCGTATAGACCGTCCGTTCCGGGCGCCATGAGACGTCTTCTATTTCGGTCCCCCGCTTAAACAGTGGCGTCGCAGCGGTTATTTTGCCGGTCGGCTTGATCACGGCACTTATTCCCGTATTGGCAACCCGCACGACCGGCACCTTGGTCTCGACCGCCCGCATCGCAGCCATCGCGAGCAACTGATGGGGCGCCGAGCTTTTGCCGTACCAGGCGTCGTTGGTGATGTTGAGCAGGATGTCGGCGCCTTTTTTCACCGCGAGTCGGGTCAGGTTGGGGAAAACGCTCTCGTAGCATATGAGCACCCCGATCTTCGCGCCCTTGACGTGAAAGATCGTCTGGACCTTGCCCGGAAACATGTCGCCGAAACCGTGGACGACCCGCTTCACGAAGATGCCGAATACGCTCCTGAGCGGCACATATTCGCCGAACGGTACAAGCTGAATCTTGTCGTAATAGGCGACCACCTTGCCTTTGGCCGAAACCAGATAGGCACGATTGTAAAAGCCCTGCTCGCCGTGCTCGGTGCCGATTGCCGGCGCGCCGAAAAGAATCGGGACGTCGGACTGACGGGCGAGCTTCAGAAGCGCTTTGCGATAAGCCGCGTAAGCCGTGTAGCCAGCGGGATAATTGTTGGTCGGCTGAAACGGGAAAGCTGCCGCCGCTTCAGGCCATACGACGAGGTTCGCTCCGCGGCGCGCCGCCATCGCGGTCTGGTCGAAATAAACCTTGACGCTCTCGGCCAGGTATTGGGGGTTCCACTTGATCGACTGTGGGATGTCACCCTGCACCATCGCGATACGCAGGCTGCCTTTGGACGGGGCGTTGTTAAGCTGATTGATCCGCCAAATCCCGAAGCCGATCGCCGCCACCATCAGGCCGGTCAAAACACTCAGACTCACGGTTTGGGTCCTGCGACTCTCGCGCCTGAACAGGACCACGAACAGCACGACGTTGAAGAGCATTATCAACGCCGAGACGCCATAAGTGCCGGTGAACTCGGCAAACTGGATCAGGTCGAGGCTTCGATACGCGCTCTCGCCGAGCAGGTTCCACGGGAATCCGATGGGGAAGAAAGCGCGCACCCATTCGACCGCGGCCCACACTATCGGCATGGTTATCACGATTGAAATGCGTCGCCGTCGTGAGATGAATTCCGCCGTCCAGACGGCGACAGCCGTGTACACGGCGAGCACTCCCGCCAGCAGCAGCATCGGCCCCACAGCGATAGCCAGACGTAAGTTGGCGAAGCTATGGAGCGTGATGACGATCCAGTAGACCGAGACCACGTAGAACGCGAACCCCTGCAGCCACGCCCACCAGAAGACTTTCTTCAGCGGTTCGCCTTCGATCGCATAAAACAGCGGTATGAAGGCGACCCACGCGAGCACACTTATTCCGAACTTCGGAAACGCGAGCGCCAGTACGATGCCGCTCGCTATCACCAGCACGGCGCGCATAAACGTTATTGACGAGAATTTCACGACTTATCGAAGATCCGGCTTAGCGGCAGCACCCCGGCGCACGGTGGGGCTCCCGAAAAACGTTCGAAAATCTCTTCCGCGTCGCGCCAGCTCTCGACCAGCGCGACAGTAAGCTCCGGTGCAAGCGGCAGATCGCCACGAAGGCGCCATTCCCGCTCGAAAGTCCAGTCAACCGGTGGCGTCCGATCGAGGTCGATACTCACGACGCGCCACATTTCCTCAGGTTCAAGGATAACTTCGGCCTCATGTGATGGCATGTAAATTACGGGCCGCGCTCCTCGAGTGAAAGCATAGCGTTTATCGACCGCGATGCCGAAGGGTTGGTAGCGGCGGCGATTACGATGGGTGAGGAGATCGGACAGTTCGCCCGTCGATACGTCGAACATGCATACGACCCTCTCCGCGCCACGAACCATCCTGGTTCCGCCTCTGATCGCCCCTTCGCCCAGAATCCGCGCCAGGACGTCGAGTGCCGATTCCGTGGTTGATGCGCGAGTGAAATGCGTCAGCATCGGCGCCGACGGAAGCTCGGCGGGGTTCATCGCGCGTTCCTTCGGCGGCCTGCCGTCGATCTTTGCCCGCACGCCGCGGATTCCCGCATTTTCTCTTCAAGTGCGGCGGCAAGCTCGCGTTCCCGCTTGAACATACGGCGCGCTTCGGCGGGTGAGCGCTCATGGTCGTAGCCGAGCAGATGGAGAAAGCCGTGAATCAGCAGCGTCCGCATCCTCTCGGACGGCAAAATCCCCATCTTTGCGGCCTGCCGAAGCGCGGTCTCAGCCGATATCACGACGTCGCCCAGCACGGTCCCTCGGCGGTTTGGCACCGAGAGCGGATCAGGCGACGCCTCGCCGCGTTCTTCGATTTGGGAAAACGACAGGACGTCTGTCGGGGCATCCTTGCCCCTGTAGTCGCGATTAAGCGCTTGAATCGTGTCGTCTGAGACGACGGAAAGTGACAGCTCGCAGGCCGAAAGCCCCGCCACGACCATCAGCGCTCTGGCTTCTCCCGCGAGTGTGCGGACGCAGGCGCTTCGCTGCCCGGTTTCGCATCGAAACGCGACGCTCAATTGTCACGCCTTTTCAGTCTCGCCGTTTTGACGGGGCGATGCCTCGGCGTCAGGCGCGTCGAGATTGTTGAACGCCTCGTAGGCCGCGATTATCGACTGCACCAGCCGATGACGCACGACGTCGTGCTCATTGAAGAAGATGAACTTGATACCGGCCGTGCCGGCAAGCACTGTGCGAGCCTCCTTGAGACCCGAGAGTTTGCCGCTTGGCAGATCTATCTGCGTGATATCGCCGGTGATGACCGCCTTGGAGTTGTAGCCGAGCCGCGTCAGGAACATCTTCATCTGCTCGGTGGTGGTGTTCTGGGCCTCGTCGAGGATGATGAAGGAATCGTTCAGCGTGCGCCCGCGCATAAAGGCGAGCGGCGCCACTTCGATCGTTCCGCGCTCGAGCATCCGGCGAGCCCGGTCGAAATCGACCATGTCGTGAAGCGCGTCATAAAGCGGTCGCAGGTACGGATTGACCTTTTCGGCAAGGTCGCCGGGCAGGAATCCGAGCCGTTCACCCGCCTCGACGGCAGGACGGCAAAGCACCATCCGCGTGACCTGGTTCTTCATCAGCGCTGCCAACGCCATCGCCATCGCCAGATAAGTCTTGCCGGTACCGGCGGGACCGATACCGAAGACGACATCGTGACCCCGAATCGCGTCAATGTAGAGCTTCTGGTTGACGCTCTTGGGCGCGATCACACGCTTGTGGGCCGAGATGTAGACGGTATCGAGGAAGATGTCCTTGAGTTCGGCGTTGCGGTCGCCGCGCAGGATACGAAGCCCGTACTCGACGTCGCTCGGATAGACCGAGTAGCCGTGCTTCAGAAGCTCGTAAAGTTCGCCGAGCAGCTTTCCGGCGAGCGTCTGCTCCGCCGCGCCGCCGACAATACGCAACGACGTCCCGGTGACTGCTATCCTGACGCCGAGAGCCTGCTCGATAGTGCGGATGTGCGCGTCATGCTGGCCGAGCAGATCGGTGAACAGCCGATGATCGTCGAAGTGTAGTTCGAGAGAATCTTCGGTCGCTAGCTGAGAAATACTTCCCTTGACCTCGTTCTTTAAAGGTGGCGGCCGATCGGTCGACCGGTTTGATCCTAGCCTGTTTCACCTGCGCTTTTCAAAGCGCATCGGGCTATGCGGGTGACAAGCGCGACGCGACCGCCTCACCAATCAAACTAATCACGATCGACGAAATCGTCAGCCCCCGCCAGTTTCTCATCCGAGTATCGCGGCCACGCGCTCAAGCGCCGCGTCGAGCTTCGCCGGGTCCTTGCCTCCGGCCTGCGCAAAATCAGGGCGTCCGCCGCCGGACCCACCTATAACCGGAGCAATCTGCTTGACGATATCGCCCGCCTTGATTCTCGCGGTCAGGTCGGGCGTGACGGCGACCAGCAGGGCAGCCTTGTCGTCGCCGACGGCTGAGCCTATCGCGACCACGCAGGAGCGATACTTCTGGCGCAGGCGATCGGCGATATCGCGCAGGGCGCGCGCGTCGATACCTTCGACCTTGCGCGTGATGAGTTTGATACCGGCAACCTCGCGGACGTCTTCCGCCTCACCCGTCGCGGCCGCGCCCGAGACGAGCTTTTGCTCCAGCGCGCGAAGCTTTTTCTCCAGTTCCTTTTCGCGGGCGAGCAGCTTTTCCAGCCGTTCGAGCGCCTGTGTGTCGCGCGCGCCCAGATGGCCCGCGATTTCCTCCAGGATCTTTTCGCGGCGGCGAATCGCTTCGAGCGCGCCCTGTCCGGTTGACGCCTCGATTCTGCGCACGCCCGAGGCGACGCCCGATTCCGAATCGAGTTTGAAGAATCCGACGTCGCCGGTACGGCCGACATGCGTGCCGCCGCAAAGCTCGACCGAAAAGTCGCCCATCCGGACCACCCGCACACGGTCGCCGTACTTGTCGCCGAAGAAAGCGAGCGCTCCGGCCTTGATCGCGTCGTCGTAGGCCATTTCTTCGGTGCGGACTTCGGCGTTCTCGCGGATTCGGGCGTTTATCTCCTCTTCGATCGTTTCCAGGTCGCCCTCGCCAACCGGTCCCTGATGGCTGAAGTCGAAACGCAGCCGGTCGGGCGCGACCAGCGAACCCGCCTGATGGACCTGTGCGCCGAGCACGTCGCGCAGCGCGTAATGCAGGATATGAGTCGCCGAATGATTCAGCATCGCGGCGTCTCGGCGCGTCCGATCGACCTTGAGTTTGATGCGTCTTCCGTGTTCGAACTCGCCGCGGTCGCCTCGCAGCAGTTTGCCGAGGTGGATTATCGCACCGTCGGATCTTCTGGTGTCGAAAACTTCCAGAATCGCGCCCGATTCAGCCTCGATAATTCCGCGGTCGCCGACCTGGCCGCCGCCCTCGGGATAAAAGGGTGTCTCGGCGGTGACCAGCGCAATCGAATCGTTCTCGCCGCCGACGGAAAGAATTTTGGACTCGCCCTCGTAGCTGCGATAGCCCACGAACTGCGATGCGACATCGGGCCCAAGCTGAAGCTCAGGCGCTATAGTTTCTTCCTTGCGCGCGGCGCGGGCACGCTCGCGCTGCTCCTGCATCAGGCGGTTGAAACCGGCGACGTCAACGTCGATGCCGTCGTTGCGCAGCACGTCTTCGGTCAGGTCGAGCGGAAATCCGTAGGTGTCGTAGAGCTTGAACGCGACCTCGCCGGGCAGCGTATGGCTGCCGCTTGCCTCGAGTCGCTTCTTCTCTTCCTCAATCAATCCGAGGCCGAATTCCAGCGCCTGCCCGAACTGCTCCTCTTCCTGACGGACCACGGCACCTGCGTCCTTGCGCAATGTCGCGGCGTCTTCCTTGTAGGCGTCGCCCATCGCCTCGACCACGGCCTCCTGAACGCCGGTCAGGAACGGCCGATGGATACCCAGATAGCGTCCATGGCGTGCGGCGCGCCTTATAAGGCGGCGTAGAACGTACTCGCGGTCGGTGTTGCCGGGCTTTAATCCTTCGGCGATAAGGAAGCTTATCGCGCGGGCGTGATCCGCGATCGCGCGAAACGAAATGTCGAATTCGGCATTCTCGCCGTAGCGCGCGCCGTCTCCGTACTGCGACGCGAGCGATTCGACTTTCCGGATTATCATCTGAAAAAGGTCGATATCGTAGTTGCCGAGCAGTCGCCCGGTCTCGAAGCTCTGCATCACCGCCGCTACGCGCTCAAGCCCCGTCCCAGTGTCGACGTGTTTCATCGGAAGCGGCGTCAGCGCGCCCGAAGCGTCGCGGTTGTATTGGATGAAGACCAGGTTGGCAAGCTCGATGAAGCGCGAGCATCCGTCAACGTTAACCGCGCAAGGCACACCCCGATGCGCGTTGCCGTCGCACGCGTCGAGGCCGCGGTCGATGTTGATTTCCGAATTGGGACCGCATGGTCCCGTGTCGCCCATCTCCCAGAAGTTGTCCTTGTCGCCGAAGCGCAGAATCCGCTCCTTCGGCAGCACGCCCATCTTGAGCCAGATATCTTCGGCTTCCCGGTCGTCCTTGTGCACCGTGGCCCACAGCAGGGCGGGATCGATTTCCCACACCTTGGTAATCAGGTCCCAATGCCAGCGGATCGCTTCTTCCTTGTAGTAGTCGCCGAACGACCAGTTCCCGAGCATCTCGAAGAAGGTGTGATGGTAGGTGTCGCGACCCACCGCTTCGAGGTCGTTGTGCTTGCCCGAAATTCGCAGGCACTTCTGGCAGTCCGCCACCCGCCGCTGCACCGGGGTGCGGATACCGAGGAAGTAATCCTTGAACTGCACCATCCCGGCGTTGGTGAAAAGCAGAGTGGGGTCGCCCTTCGGAACCAGTGAGGCCGAGGGAACGATCGAGTGTTGGCGTTCCCGGAAAAAATCGAGAAACGATTGACGTATGTTTGCCGTCGTCCAGCGCATAGAAGGAACCATCTTAGCTCAGCCGGGTATCCTCTTCCCACTACCGCGGGCATGCTCCCGATGCGAAGTTTCGGCGGCGATTTCGGTCCCGATCGCGGGGAGGCAAAAGAGAACGCGGGCAGCGTCGCGCTCCCTATGGGCTGCGGGTGAGTTTCGCTCGCGCTAGCGACCGACCGCCGATTCCTGACGCGCTCCGACGCGTCTCGCGAATCGCACAAAACAGCACAAAATGATTTGCAGACCGCGAAGCGCAGTGCAGCCGATTGATTACCCGTCGCCGGACGGACGGGACAGCGTCGAAGATCTTCAGCGCGAGAAGAGCAGAGCCGGTGCTACGCGCGAACTACTTCCAGCTCAACCTTGGTGTTGGGGGTCGCGACCGCGACCGAACCGTAAAGGGGTCAGCGATGCTTATACGTCTCGACCATCTCGCGGGCCTTGGCTTCGGGCAGGCCCTCAATCTTGAAAAGCATCCGCGCGTCCGCCAGCACCGGAGGTCCTTCGTGCTTGGCCTCGGTGTCGATAGTGGCGTCCATCGTGACTTCGACGCGCTTGAGCGGGAGTTTCTCGGCCTTCGCCAGCCGCTCGACCATCATCGTGGCGCATCCTGTAATCCCGGCCAGGAACAGTTCCAGCGCGTTGACCGCTTCGCCCGGGCCGCCGTGGCCGGCGGTGTCGTCGAAGATGAAATGATTCTGCCGGGCGGAGACGATATGCCGTCCGTGAATCCCGGTGCTGTACGTTTTTACCCCTCCGGTCAGGTAACGCTCAGCCATAATCGATTCCTCCCGGGTCTCAGACGACCCTGAGCGAGTCCGCTCCGCTGCTAAGTGCGATATCGGAGAACTCGCATCTTCCTTCGCGTTTCTGAAACAGGCTGACCGCGATCAGCCATACGCCCACGATTTGCGCCGGCATCGCTCCGCCGACAGCTTTACGATAATCCTCGTAAACGTTGCGCTCCTCGCTCAGCCATCGACCAAGTCCCTCGGGGCCCGAGCGCACCACCAGATGGGTTTCGCGCGCGTTCCACGAACCGAGAGGGCATCGATACGAGGTTTCGGGCTCGAGTCCGGCGCTCCAGTAATAGGTCAGATCCTGCCCGTTGTCGAATTCGACCGCGATACTCATGTAGTCGTGAACCGTGGCGTCATTCTCGGCAACGTCGGACGGCAACGCGTCAACCTTCCATGACCACTTAAGACGCGTGTCCGGCGCAAGCGCAAATCCTGCCTCCCGCTGCACGATTCCGACGTCGCCATGCGTCCGGCACTGAATATGTCCCGCTTTTTCTCCAGCCTGATGAAAGATTTCTGCCGGTCCCAGGAACCAGAGATAATCCCATCCTGCCGGTCCGGACTTGAACGACGTCAGACGGTCGATTTCCGCACCCAGCAGACCGAGAGGATCGCCCTTGGCGGCAAGCGTCCGTAAGGCGTCGAGCGGTTCGACTTCGCGGCGCCACCTGAGCGCGAGTATTCCCAAACCGCCTTGAGCCGCCTGATAAAGCTCGACAGGGGTTGCGAGGCGGCCCGTCTCGTCGGCCCATTCGCCGGGAAAAGCGTTGCCCAGATAAAGCTTTCCCTCGCTGTCGGTACTGAAGCTATGAGTGTCGCGGGTGCCGCGGAAGATGCGCCCTGTTTCGCCGATCCGGAACCAAAGCTGGAACGACGGCGGGAACCAAAGGTAGGAGGGCATGCCCGCCATCGAGACCTTGCCGCGGGTAAGAGTGGTTATACGGTCACCGCGCTCAAGTTCGATCCCGCTCTCCATCCAGGGCGGAACTTGCGCAGGCAGACCGATGAAGCGAGAGTCGCGCAGCAAATCGGCGCCCGCTGTCCCAAGCAGCCCGGAGTAGGCGTCCTTCAGACGGTCTTTGAGCTCTTCCGCGGAGTTTTCACTTTCACGGTTGATACCCATGGCTCCCCGTCACGCCGGGCGCGTCGCGCCTAGCTCTTCTTTTTGGTCGAGGACGCGTTTTCGCCGTCCTCGCTGATTTCGTCGGGAGTAGGAGGCGGCACGGCCGCGCCTTTCACGCCGAGCTTCTCGCGAAGCCTCTCCTCGACCTCTTCGGCCATCGCAGGGTTGGCCTTCATGAATTCGCGTGCGTTCTCGCGACCCTGGCCGATCCGCTCGTCCTTGTACGAGTACCACGCGCCTAGCTTCTCAACGATGCCGTGCTCGGCGCCGAGGTCGATAAGCTCGCCCTCCTTGGAGATGCCGGAGCCGTAGAGGATGTCGAACTCCGCGTCGCGAAAGGGCGGGGCGACCTTGTTCTTGACCACCTTGGTGCGGGTGCGCGAGCCGATAACGTCGGTGCTCGACTTGATTGAGCCGATACGGCGGATATCGATACGCACCGAGGAGTAAAACTTGAGCGCGTTGCCGCCGGTGGTCGTCTCCGGATTCCCGAACATCACGCCAATCTTCATCCGGATCTGATTGATGAAAATCACGACCGTGCGCGAGCGGCTGATTATCGACGTGAGCTTGCGCAACGCCTGCGACATCAGGCGCGCCTGCAGGCCCATCTGCGGCTCACCCATCTCGCCCTCGATTTCCGCGCGCGGCACCAGCGCCGCAACCGAGTCGATAACCAGGACGTCGATCGCTCCCGACTGTACCAGCGTCTCGGCGATCTCCAGCGCCTGCTCCCCATTGTCGGGCTGTGAGATGAGCAGATCCTCGACCTTGACTCCGAGTTTGCGTGCGTAGCTCGCGTCAAGCGCATGTTCGGCGTCGATGAATGCTCCGATTCCGCCCCGCTTCTGCGCCTCCGCGATACATTCGAGCGCGAGCGTGGTTTTGCCCGACGATTCGGGCCCGTAAATCTCGACCACGCGCCCGCGCGGCAACCCGCCCACGCCGAGTGCGATATCGAGTCCCAGCGAGCCGGTCGGAATCACGGATATGTCGGCCGAGACCGCCTGTTCGCCGAGCTTCATTATCGAGCCCTTGCCGAACTGCTTTTCAATCTGGCTGAGCGCCAGGTCCAATCCCTTGTTCTTGATTTCCTGCTGCGCCATCGAAGTCCCCGCTTGAGCTTGCGCCCTTGTGCGAATCTTGCCACAAAACACCCCCGATCGCGCTAGGGGTGATGCGAATCATTTCACTATTTCGCGACGCCGGGCAGTTTCGTGTCAGCCGCTGCCGCCCAGAGCGAAAGCGGCAACCCTATCGTAAATCGACCCCTGCGGGGTCAGCGTGCTCCGGTAGAGCGTCATCGCGCCGATATGCGAGACGCCGAAATCACGCTCGCGCATGGTCAAAAGCGCGCGCCGGGTCGCGTCGAAACCGCGAAGCGAGCTGACCCGCGCGATCGTCAGATGCCCGGTGAAGGCGCGCTTCTCGCGCTCGAAGCCGCATTCCACGGACGCCTGCTCGACACGCCGCGCCAGCTCGGCGAGCGGTTCGCCCACAAGCCCGACCCAGATGACGCGCGGACGATCGAGGTTCGGAAAACCTCCCACGCCGCTCACGCGGATATCAAAAGGCTCGGTCTCCGCGGCGATTTGCTCAAGTCTAAGCCTTAGCGGGTCGAGCTTTGCGACCGGAACCTCCGGGCCAAGGAACTTGAGCGTCAGATGGAGGTTGTCGCGGCGGACCCGCCTGATACCGTCGCGACCGGTCCGCAACTCGTCGACCGTCGCGGCGATTGCCGCCTCGACCGTGTCGTCCACCCTGACCGCGACGAACGCGCGGACCGTCTGCGGGCGTTCGATTGAGGAATTCGGCGTCAAGGCGTTACTTCGAGAGTTCCCATTCGACCAGTGGCAACCGGTCGTTGCCGAAGAACATCGAACCGTCGACGAACATGGTCGGCGAGCCGAAGCCGCCGCGCTCAATCAACTCTTCGGTGTTGGCGCGCAGCTTTGCCTTGTACTCGGGCGACGCGATCTTTTTGAAAAATTCCTCTTCGTCGAGTCCGACCGCGCGCACCACGTCGCGCATGACCTCGTCGGTGCTGATATCGCGATCCTCGCCCCAGTAAGTTTCGAACACGCATCGCGAGTATGGAGAAATTTTGCCGTGCTCGTGAGCGACGAAAGCCCCGCGCATCGCCTTGACCGAATTGACCGGGAAAACAGTCGGGTCGCAGATACGGATGCCGTAGAAATTGGCCCAGTCCTGCAGGTCCTTGGCGTAGTAACGGGCCTTGGGTTTGACCGGGTTGGTGCGCGACTCGTAGACGGATGGATTGACCGCGTTGAAAACTCCGCCGACCAGGATGGGCTTCCAGATGAGGTCGGCCTGATGGCGACGCGCGACGTCTTCTATCTTCGTGAACGCCAGATAGGTCCAGGGGCTGGAACAGTCATAAAAGAATTCGAGCTTCTTGCCCACGAAATCCCTCCCTGCGAGGCATCCGCCGTACACGCCAAGCACCATGCGGTGCCTTTCGGTGCGGAAAGCGGGATAGTGAAATATGCCCCGCGATTGAATCGAATATCACGCCGCCGCCGCGAGGTGTAGGCGCGTTTGGCTTCGTTTTCGCAGGCTCTGTTCGGAGCGGCCTCGAATGATTGTCGGCGCGAGGCGGATGGAAGAACGATGGGCTCTCGATGCGGTGCGCGGTTTAATCCGCCGCGCCCGTTCGCAGCGCTGTGCGCTGACCGCTTACCGAAACCAG
>JBJKQX010000091.1:0-6933 GCA_046704965.1 Binataceae bacterium (SeqCode) | reverse complement strand
TCTAGGCTCGATTTTACTTGCGGCAATTGATCTTCTTCTCCATGAGCCCGGTAATATATGAACGACCTGGAGATCAAGGCGCTGATCCTGCGCGAACTCAAAAAGATCGCACCCGAGGTCGAATCGGATCAAATCGATCCGGCAATCGATCTGCGCGAGCAGGTTGACCTTGATTCGATGGATATTCTTAACCTGGCGATTGCTATTCACGAGGCAACGGGAGTAGATATTCCCGAAGCGGATTATCCTCAGATGACTAGTCTCGACAGCGCTATTGGCTATCTTCGCACGCGTATGAAAAAGTAAGGAATCAGTGGCCCACGGATTCAATCATTGTAATAAGGTATTTGTCACATTAGTCGAGTGTAAAATCCAACCAGCAACGCCCGCACCGAACTGCGACTTGAGCTACGCCCGGCTCGAAAGATCGGAGCAAACCGCTGACAGCCGGAGCGCCGCCGGATGAAATCTCGCGTAATCGCTGGTGCAGTGGTGGCCGTAGCCTTGTTGTTGGCTGTCGCCTTCGGCTTCTGGTGGTTGGAGCGTCCGACGACGCCGAAGGGCACAGTCCTCGTCAACGGAAGAATCGAGGGCGACCCTGTCATTGTTTCCAGCTAGGTGCCGGGCCGTCTTGCCTTTCTTGGCGTGAGGGAAGGACAGAGCGTCGAACAAGGCGAAAAGATAGCCGCTATCGATTCCAGACAATTGAGGGCAAGGGTTAATGAAGCGCGGGCGAATCAGGCTGCGCGGATGGGCGCACTGGCCGCGGCTGAAAGCCTTGTCCTTGCCGCTCAGGATCAGCTCCACAAAGCCGAGGCTGACCTGGCTGCGGCCCTGGCGCAGCGCCACAAGGCACTGCTCGACGCCGGTCGTGGCGAGAAGCTTTTCTCCGACGGCGTCATTCCGAGGGCTCAACTGGACCAGTTAGTTGCCGCGCGCGACGTGGCCGTGGCCAACGTTAAAGCCGCTTCCCAGGAAGTTATGACCGCGCGCAGTGCTATTGCGGTCATGCGCGCCGAAGTGGCCTCGCGCAAGGATCAGGTCGCAGCGGCGAAGGCCACTCTTGCTGCGGCCCGGGCCGACCTTGACGATGCGGATATAGCTTCGCCGATCGACGGTGTGGTCACGACCAAAGTTGCGGAAGCGGGCGAAGTAATCCAGCCCGGTGCACCGATCGTGATACTTATCAACCTCGATCGTCTCCACATGAAAGCCTACGTTCCCGAACCTGAAATAGGCCGGGTCAAACTCGGCGACAGTGCAAAGGTGTACGTCGACTCGTACCCGAATGTAGGTTTTCCCGCCACGCTCTCCGAGATAGCGCCGCGTTCCGAGTTCACGCCCAAGGAGGTCCAGACACACGCGGAACGGGTCAAGCAAGTAATCGCGGTCAAACTCCGCCTTCAGGCGAATCCCGATCACAGGCTTGTGCCGGGCATGCCTGCCGACGCCGTAATCCAGACTGATCCGAAAGTGCAATGGACTCATCCGTAGCGACGAAGTCCGACCGTGCGACTATGGCATCCGATCGTCAGGACGGATCCGGGCAGGCTCACGAATGGGCCGTGCGGGCTCGGCGGCTGACGAAACGATTCGGCAAGGTGTGCGCGCTTGACGCAGTCGATCTTGATATTCGCCTCGGCGAATTCTTCGGACTCATCGGCCCTGACGGAGTAGGCAAGTCGACTCTGTTGAAAGCGCTGGCCGGTGTGATGCGTTTCGATGGCGATCTCGAAGTGTTGGGCAGAGATATGCGTCGCGAACGGAGAGCGGAGAGCGCCAAGGGGGAGATTGGTTTCATGCCGCAGGGGCTCGGCCTCAATCTCTATCCCGAACTGAGTATTGACGAAAATCTCAACTATCTGGCCGACCTGCGACTTATGACGCCCGCCGCGCGCGAAGCGTCGAAAGCCCGGCTGCTCGAAATAACTCGGCTTGAACCATTTCGCGATCGTGCGGCGCGTGCGCTGTCCGGCGGGATGAAGCAGAAAGTCGGGTTGTGCGGAGCGCTGACCGGTGAGCCGAAGTTACTGGTACTCGACGAACCAACGACCGGCGTCGATCCGGTCTCGCGTCGCGATTTTTGGGACATTCTGACCGATCTGGTGGTTCGCCAGGGAATCACCGCGATTGTTGCCACCTCCTATCTCGACGAAGCGGAGCGGTTTGAGCGCGTCGCCTTCATGTTCGACGGCCGCATCATCTCTATTGGCACGCCCGCTGAAGTCCGATCTTCCGTCGAGGTGAGCGTGCGCGGCTTCGAGCCACCCGATATCAAATCGGCCATGAGGACGCTTGACGCGGCGGGCCTTCATTTCGAGCGAAGCGGAAACCGTCTTCGCGTCGCGGTCGGCCCCGGCAGCGAATCAGCGATTGAGGCTGCGACTGAACGTCTCGCGCCGGAGATTTCGCTCGAGAGCCCGATGCCCACGCTCGACGACGTGTTTGCGGAGCGCGTGGCGAGCGAGCGCGGACCGGCTCGCCCGTACCGTCCGTTTCCCGCTAAGACCCCGCGCGTGTCGTTCGACGAGTCCCCGGTTGACGCGACCGGGCTTACGCGACGGTTCGATTCCTTCACGGCGGTCGATAGCGTGAGCTTCAACGCCGGACGCGGCGAGATATTCGGACTGCTGGGTCCCAACGGAAGCGGCAAGACGACCATAATCCGGATGATCTGCGGGCTGCTCGCACCAAGCTCGGGCGAGGCGCGGGTAGCGGGCTTCAACGTGGCGACGGCGGGCGCGCGCCTGCGCCAGCGTATCGGCTACATGTCGCAATCGTTCTCGCTCTATCGCGAACTTTCGGTGCTTGAGAATCTGAACCTGTACGCGGCCATCTATGGCGTTTCGGGCCGGCAACGGCACGAACGTACCGACTGGGTTCTCGATCAGGCAGACCTGCGCGGTCGCGAGCATGAGTATGCGGGCAGGCTGCCCGTTGGCGAGCGCCAGCGTCTTGCGCTTGGATGCGCGGTGCTGCACGAACCCGAAGTGCTGTTCCTGGACGAGCCGACCTCGGGTGTCGATCCGGTGGCGCGCGATCTCTTCTGGCGCATCATCCGCGATCTGTCGGCGGCACGCGGCGTGACGGTTCTGGTCTCGACTCACTACCTGTCCGAAGCCGAGAATTGCGATCGTATCGCGCTGCTCGACGCGGGGCGGCTGCTCGCGCTCGACTCGCCGTCGAACCTGCGCGAGAAAGCGGCGCAACGCGGCGGCACTCTGCTGGTGGTCGAAGCCGACCGTTACCGCGAGGCCGCGCGGGTGCTTCGCGACGGCGGCTTTGAAGCGACGCTGTTCGGCACCGATATTCACATCGTTACCCATGAACCTGACGCAGCCACGGCGCGGATCGAGTCGGCGCTTTCGGCGGCGGGCCTTTCGGCGAAAGTGAAAGTGGGCGCGCTCAGCCTCGAGGACGCGTTCATCGAACTGGTCGAAACCGCGCGTGCGGACGGGAATCGCGAATGAGCCTTCGTCGCATATGGGCGATTGCCGCGTGCGAGACGAGCCAGTTGCGCCGCGACCCGATGATCCTGATTCGCGCGCTCGGCGTGCCGCTCGCGCTGCTGCTGTTGTTCGGCTACGGCCTTTCGCTCGACGTTGAGCACATCCCGTTCGCCGTGGTGGATTACGACCACAGCGCGATAAGTCGCGACTATATATATGCGTTCGCCGCGACGCGGACTTTCGACTTTCGGGGCGAAGTCGCAAGCGTGAAGCAGCTGTCCACGATGCTGCGTCGCGGAAAGATTCGCCTCGGGATCGTTATCCCACCACAGTTTCAGCGAACACTTTACCGAGGGCTGCCGGAGCGGCTGCAGTTGCTGGTTGACGGCGCATATCCGTACCGGGCCGAAGTTACACGCGGGTACGCGCTGGCGGTGACGGCGCACGTTTCGGGACGGGTTTTCGTCTCGATGATGGACGCGCGCACCGGCCGTCGGATTTCGCTGGATCCGATCGACGTCGAGACTCGCTACCTCTACAACGAGACTCTGCGCACCACCAACGCGATCGTGCCCGGACTGTTGCCGATGATCCTTATGATGGCGACGGCGGTACTGGTGGCCGTCGCTATCGTGCGCGAGAAGGAACTCGGCTCGATTTTTAATTTTTTTTCCTCGCCCGCGACACGCACCGAGTTCGTGATGGGCAAGCTGATTCCCTACGCGGTTATCGGTTTTGCCGACGCTCTAATCCTGGGCATGATTGCGATAGTAGTCTATCGCGTGCCGTTCAAGGGCAGCGCTGCGCTCTATTGCGCCGGGTCGGCTCTGTTCGTGATTGCGGCCGCCTCGATGGGCCTGCTTATTTCCTCGTTCGCGCGCAGCCAGTTCGGTGCGATCGTGGTCGCGATGATCCTGACGATGGTGCCGGCGTTTCTCTATTCAGGCCTGCTCATACCGGTTCAGAACATGAGCCCATCAACCCAGGTGGTGGCCCATCTGTTCCCCGCGATGTATTTCCACGACATCGTGCTGGCCGCCTATCTGAAGGCGCTGCCGTTCACTGCGATGCTGCCTGACCTGGGCGCGCTCGCACTATTCAGTATCGCGTTTCTGGCCGCGGGAATCGCGCTTACACCGAGGCGCGAATCATGAACACGGGACGCCTGCTGGCGCTGGTGCGCAAGGAGATGTTCGAGCTCAGCCGGGACACGGTCCTGCTGGTGTTTCTCATCTATGCTTTTACCGGCGATATCCTGCTCGCGGCCAAGGGGATACGTCTCGACCTGCATAACGCGGCTATCGGCGTGGTCAACCAGAACCATAGCGCGTTCAGCCGCGACCTTATCTACGAATTCGCGCCGCCATACTTCCGGGTTCGATACGCGAAGAGCGAAAAGGCGCTGCTCGAACAACTCGACGCGGGCGATGACGTTGCCGGATTGGTGATACCTCCGAAGTTCGAGTCGAATATCGAGCAACTCGGTTCGGCGCAGGTGCAGCTTTTCCTCGACGGCACACGGGCGAGTCAGGCCTCGCTTGCCGAAGGCTACGCGCGCGAAATAGCGGCGCGGCTCAGTGAGAGACTGGCGATTCGCCGGCTCGGACTCGGTCCTGAAGCGTTCCGAGCGATGCCGATCGTCACGCCCGAGTTGCGCGTGAGTTTCAATCCCAACCGCAACGAATCGTGGTTCCAGGGGTTGGAAGAGATGCTGATGATGATGTCGCTGCTGGCGGTTACGCTGCCCGCCGCGGCGCTCGTGCGTGAGCGCGAGCACGGCACTATCGAGCAACTGTTGGTGTCTCCGGTTTCGTCGTGGGAAATTGTGCTCGCCAAGTGCGTGGCGAGCACCATAACGCTGGTGTTCTTTACGGCGATAACCGTGCTGGGACTACTGGTGCCGATACTGGGAGTCCCGGTTCGCGGCAGTCTGGTACTGTTTTTCGTGAGCACGGCCATCTTCGTGTTCACGATGTCGGGGCTGGGCCTGCTGGTGGCGTCGGTATGCCGTACGATGCCGCAGGTTGCGATGGTGGCGATACTGGTGGCGGCTCCGATCCTGTTTCTTTCGGGCGCGTGGACGCCGCCGGAGGCGATGCCGGCGTGGTTCGCGCATCTGACGTTTCTCTCGCCGCTCAGATGGTTCAACGACATCACGCTCGGAATATTCCTTCGCGGCGCCACGGTGAAGGACCTTGCGTCGTCGTTCCTGACGATGACCGGTCTTGGGATGTTGTTCTTCCTCTGGGGTGTGTGGCGTCTGCGATCGCGTCTGGATTAGAAGACGGGCAAACCGCGGGCGCAATTTCGGCTCGAAATCCGATTCCGCCGAAAGGCTGCGTACTTCAAAGTTCCATGCTCTGGCGTGTCATGGTCGGAAGGACGCCGGCTCGCGCATGGATTTTCCCGTATTGTCTATCAGCGGGATTCGTGGTTCTTATGTGTTGTATAAGCCTCGACCGTTGAAGCTGAGAGCAGGGAATGTCAGGTGCGATGGAGATTGTGATCGAAGCCGCCGCCGCTGATTGAATAGCCCTTACCGCTCTTGCTTTTAAGTCCCTCGTAACAGATTGACGGCACGGCAAGTAATGCAGATGACTTGCTTCGCGCTACGTAAGGCGAAGGCAAATTCGGCCTCCGCGTTACGAGGCCGGTTGCCCATGTCAGGGATGCCCTGCGCATCCCGGGGTATCTGCCGTGATAGTCGAATGGCGCAACTTGCGCGTATCAGTATTGTTCGCGGCGCTCGCCGCGTTGATCTTTATCCTGTCTTTTTCCGCAACCGCCGCCGCCGGACCCCTCGAAAAAGGCGTGGCGGCGTATGACCTCGAAGATTACGCCGCTGCTCAGCAATTCCTCCGTCCACTCGCCGAAAAGGGAAACCCTCGCGCAGAGGCAATGATTGGCGTCATGCACGCCAGGGGCCAGGGTGTGAAGCGCGATTACGGTCTGGCCGTCGAGTGGTTTCGCAAGGCCGCCAGACAGGGGTTCTCTTCGGCCGAGACGTATCTGGGGTTCATGTACTATACCGGCCAGGGAGTGGACCGCAGCTCCACCGAGGCGGTTAAGTGGTTTCGCAAGGCGGCCGAGCAAGGCGATTCGGCCGCGGAGAGCAATCTTGCCTCGATGTATTACAGCGGCCACGGTGTCAAGCGGAATTACGCCGAGGCCGCGTACTGGTTCCGGAAACTGGCCGACAAGGGCGACCGGATAGCCCAGACCAATCTGGGATTCGCCTACTATTCCGGCAGGGGTGTCAAACGGGATTACGCCCAGGCCGTCAGCTGGTTTCGCAAGGCGGCCATCCACAACGTCGTACTTGCGGAGACCGACCTTGGCATCATGTACGCCAAAGGACTTGGCGTGCCGCGCGATTCCGTCAAGGCTGTCACGTGGTTTCGCAAAGCTGCTGCCGGCGATGATCCGCGTGCCCAGACGAGCCTCGGTGCGATGTACGCCAAGGGGCAGGGTGTGGTGCAGAACT
>JBJKQX010000090.1:0-7709 GCA_046704965.1 Binataceae bacterium (SeqCode) | reverse complement strand
AAGCAGGTCGGTCAATTTACGGCTCTGCTCGGTTCGCTCTATCGGGCTTTTCTCGAGACCGACGCCTCGCTTATCGAGATAAACCCGCTGGTCGTGACGGCCGAGGGACGAGTTATCTGTCTCGACGCCAAGATGTCCTTCGACGACAACGGTCTGTTCCGTCATCCCGACGTCGCGGAACTTCGCGACCCAAACGAGGAAGACCCGGCCGAGACCGAAGCGGCGAAATACAATCTCAGTTACGTGCATCTGGACGGCAACATCGGATGTATGGTCAACGGTGCCGGACTCGCGATGGCGACGATGGACATCGTGAAGTACTCGGGGGCGGAACCGGCGAACTTCCTTGACGTGGGCGGTGGCGCCAACGCCGAGAAAGTTGCGGCCGCTTTCCGGATTCTGCTTTCCGACGAGCGCGTGAAGGCGGTCCTGATAAATATCTTCGGCGGCATTATGCAGTGCGACGTGCTGGCTGATGGCGTTGTCCAGGCGGCAAAGGCCGTAAACCTGAGCGTGCCACTGGTGGTCCGGATGGAAGGGACCAACGTTGAACAAGGCAAACAGATACTCAAGGACTCGGGTATCAAGGTAATTGCCGCAGCCGATATGGCCGACGCCGCGAGCCGCGTGGTCGCAGCCATTAGTTGATGGAACTTCCCGATGAGTATCCTCGTAAATAAGAACACTCGCGTTATCACTCAAGGTATTACCGGGGCCACGGGCCAGTTTCACACCCGCACATGCCGTGACTACGGAACCCAGATGGTCGCTGGCGTGGTGCCGGGCAAGGGCGGAACCGATTTCGAAGGCATTCCGATCTTCAACACCGTCGAGCACGCCCGCAAAGAGACCGGAGCCAACGCGACGGTCATCTATGTGCCGCCGCCGTTTGCCGCAGACGCAATCCTTGAGGCCGCCGCGGCCGGTGTCGAGCTTATCATCTGCATCACCGAAGGCATACCGGTTCTCGATATGGTCAAGGTGGCGCATTACATGAAGGGTACGAACAGCCGCCTCATCGGACCCAACTGCCCCGGCATCATCACTCCGGGCGAGTGCAAAATCGGGATCATGCCGGGCTATATCCATAAGCCTGGCGATATCGGCGTGGTCTCGCGCTCCGGCACTCTGACTTACGAAGCGGTGCATCAGCTCACCAAGCTCGGGCTCGGGCAGTCGAGCTGTATCGGAATCGGCGGCGACCCGATCGTTGGCACCAGCCATATCGACGCGCTGAGTCTGTTCAATGACGATCCGAACACGCGCGGCGTCATAATGATTGGTGAGATTGGCGGAACGGCCGAAGAGGAAGCCGCGGAGTTCATCAAGCAGAATATGAAGAAGCCGGTGGTCGCATTCATCGCGGGCCAGACAGCTCCCAAGGGGCGCAGGATGGGCCACGCAGGCGCGATCATCTCGGGCGGACGCGGCACCGCCGCCGACAAGATTGCCACGCTCAAGGCAGCGGGAGTGACGGTCGCGATGAGCCCGGCCGACCTTGGCTCGACGATGAAAGAAGCGCTCGAACGCGCGGGACTTGCCTGACATGGAAAGGACACTTGCCATAATCAAGCCCGACGCCGTGCGGCGCGGGTTTATCGGCGATATCCTGAAACGCATCGAGGCTTCGGGGCTGAAACTGCGGGCGGTTCGCATGATACGGCTTGCGCGCAGCGACGCCGAGGCATTCTACGAAGTTCACAAGGAACGTCCGTTCTACGGCTCGCTTTGCGACTACATGTCCTCAGGTCCGGTGGTCGTGGCGGTGCTCGAAGGCGAGGGCGCAATAGTACGATGGCGCGAGCTGATGGGCGCGACCGACCCCGCCAAGGCAGACGCCGGAACGATTCGCAAGGATTTCGGTATCGACGTCGAGCAGAACGCGTCGCACGGCTCCGACGCTCCTGAGACCGCGGCCCACGAGGTCGCATTCTTCTTCAGCGGGCGCGATCTGCTCTCCTGACGGAGGCCGGTAACCGAAACGCCTGACAGACGGCGAGAAGGCGCGCTGTTGCGCGCCAGTTGTGACGCCTTTTCGGCTGATTTTATGGGCCTCTCCTCGAATAGCGACACTCGCATCGTCGCTATAGGAAGGAGAGGTTTCATTTTGGGACGACAAGGCCAATTTGCCGACTAAACCGGAAGACTTCCTTTCCCGGAAGTTCGTTTGAGATAGAATAATTCGCCGTGAATCCGGTGCCAGCCACAGAATTTGCGTCGGCCGAAGACGTGTCTCGAACCGAGGTCCGAGGTCTCACCCTCGAAGAACTGGAGCAGATTGCTGTCGAGGCGGGCGAACGACGGTTCCGCGGACGTCAGCTCGCCGGATGGTTGTATCGGCGCGGCGCAGAGTCGTTTGATCAGATGCTGGAGCTGCCGGGCGGGTTTAGCAGTAATCTCAAGTGTAAAATTAATATTGGCCTGGCGCGCCCTCTGACGGTCGATCGAGCCGCGGACGGGACTCGAAAGCTCCTAGTCGGGCTTGCCGACGGACAGGCGGTCGAAACGGTTATCATCCCGGGGCGCGACCGGACCACGCTTTGTGTTTCGAGTCAGGCCGGATGTGCGATGGGATGTTCGTTCTGCGCCACGGCGCGTATGGGGCTTCGGCGCAATCTCGAAAGCGGCGAAATCCTGAATCAGATCTTTCTGGCGCGCCGCGAACTCGAGCCCGAGGAAGAGATTACAAATTTCGTCTTCATGGGAATGGGCGAACCGCTGGCCAATTATCAGCGGCTGGTGAAAGCTCTGCGGGTCATGACGTCGCCCTGGGGGATGGGAATTTCGCCGCGGCGCATCACGGTGTCGACGGTGGGGCTGATTCCGGCGATGGAGCGGCTGCTCACTGAAATACCGGTTCGGCTGGCGGTGTCGCTGCACGCGACCACCGACGAGTTGCGCGACCGGCTCGCTCCGATAAACAAACGCTATCCGTTGGGCGATTTGATCGAGGGATGCAGACGTCTGCCGATAAAGCATCGCGAGCGCATAACTTTCGAGTACGTGATGCTTCGCGGGGTGAATGACTCGGCTGAAGATGCGCGTCGCCTGGTCAGGCTTCTGGCGTCGCTTCGGGCCAAGGTCAACCTGATCTTCTTCAACGCGTTCCGTGATGCGGGCTTTGAGAGCAGCGCGAGGAAGGCGGTCGAGGACTTTCAAGCTATACTGTTGCGGGGTAACCTGACGGCGACCATCCGGGAGAGCCGTGGAGCCGACATCGCGGCGGCATGTGGTCAGCTGTACGCGCAGCAGGGCGTCGCACCCCGGGAAGACCGGGCAACGCCGCTCAACGGGCACTGATGACATAAACGTCCGGATTTCTGAGTCTCCCGGTTTGCGGGAATATCCAACAGGCTTCGAATGTACCAGCGGCGTCGGAAAGGCTGATCCCTCATAGAGGCGGACAGGTTCAGGAGGGCAGATGGCAAAGACGGTTCTCGGAGTTATAGGCGGAAGCGGTTTCTATGAGATGGAAGGGCTTGAGCGGGTCGAACAGATTGACCTTGACACGCCCTTCGGCAAGCCGTCCGACCCGTATTATCGCGGGACGCTGGGTGACGTGGATGTCGTGTTCCTGTCGCGTCACGGCAAGGGCCATCGAATCCTTCCCAGCGATTTGAACTTCCGCGCCAACGTCTACGGGATGAAGCAGCTTGGCGTCGAGCATCTGGTGTCGGTCAGCAGCGCCGGCAGCATGAAGGAACACATCAAGCCGGGAGACCTGGTGGTTCCCGACCAGTTCATCGACCACACTTACAAACGTCCAGCGAGTTTCTTCGGTGACGGCGTGGTCGGTCATGTTTCGCTGGCGGACCCGGTGTGTCCGCTGCTTGCCGATGACCTTGCGAGTGCCGGACGCAGCGTGGGCGCAACGATTCATAAAGGCGGAACGTATCTTTGTATAGAGGGTCCGCAGTTTTCGACCCGCGCCGAGTCGAATCTTTACCGGAGTTGGGGCGTCGACGTCATCAGCATGACCGCGATGCAGGAAGCCCGGCTCGCGCGCGAGGCGGAGCTCTGCTACGCGACGCTGGTGTTGGTGACGGATTACGATTGCTGGCATCAGAGCGTGGAGGCTGTGGATATCGCGGAGATTCTTCGCGTGATGAAACTCAACGTGGGTGCCGCGAAACGGACGGTTGGGAAACTGGCGCAGTCGGTAGGCGGGCGCGAACGCAGTTGCGGATGCGCGAGTGCACTCAAGGATTCGATCATCACGGATCGGTCGATGATTCCCGCCAGGCGCATCGCCGAGCTTGAGTTGATAATTGGAAAGTATCTATAAACCGCGCGCGATGCGGGAGGAAAGGTGGTCTGAATGAGTATCGTTGTGGTTGGTTCGGTAGCCTACGATACGGTCGAGACTGATCATGGCGGAGTGGACGACGCGCTGGGCGGCGCGGCAAGCTACTTCTCCGTTGCGGCGCGATTCTTCGCGCCGGTGAGTATCGTGGGCGTGGTTGGCGCCGACTTCAAGCACGATCAGATCTTCGCCGAACGCAACATCGACGTCCGCGGTCTGGAGCGCAAGGAAGGCGAGACCTTCCGGTGGCACGGGCGCTATCACGAAGACATGAACAAGCGTGACACGCTCGCGCTGGCGCTCAATGTTTTCGAGGGGTTCACGCCCTCGCTGCTGCCCGACCAGCGCACCTGTGATTTTCTTTTTCTCGCCAATATAGCGCCCGAGCTGCAGTCGTGGGTGCTGTCGCAGGTAAAGAGTCCGAAGGTGGTTGCGGCCGACACGATGGACCATTGGATCCTGAATGAGCGTCCGGCCCTGAACAAGTTGCTACCGAAGCTCGACGTTCTAACGGTCAATGACGAGGAGATACGTCTGCTGAGCGGCGAGCACAACCTGGTCAAGGCGGGTAGGGCGCTGCTTAAGATGGGGCCCAAGAGCGTGCTGATAAAGCGCGGCGAATACGGAGTGCTGCAGTTCAGCGAAAACGGCATGTTCGCGGTGCCTGCCTATCCTCTCGAGGAGGTAATCGATCCTACCGGTGCGGGCGACACGTTCGCCGGTGGATTGATGGGCTTTCTGGCGCGCAACGGCAGACTCAACGAAAGCGTGCTGCGCACGGGCGTGGTATACGGAACGGTTCTGGCCTCATTCGTCGTGGAGAAGTTCTCACTGGATCGGATAGCCCAACTTAGCTGGCAGGAAATCGATCAGCGCTACCGGGCGTTCATCGAACTGACCGACTCCCACCATTCGAGATGGACCTCTCCGTCGTAATTCCGCTCTTCAACGAGCGGGACAACTTAAAACCTCTGCATGACGATCTCGATCGGGTGCTCACGCAAGTCGGGCTCTCCTACGAGATCCTGTTCGTGGACGACGGAAGCACGGACGGAAGCGACGAGGTGCTGCGCGGGCTTGGAGCCGCCGACTCGCACGTGCGGGTTATAAGGCTTGCCCGCAATACGGGGCAGACTGCGGCGCTCCAGTGTGGTCTGGAGCATTCCACCGGCGAGACCGTGATCGCGATGGACGGCGACGGAGAGAACGACCCGGACGACATCCCGCGGCTTCTCGCCAAGCTCGGCGAGGGATACGATATCGTCAGTGGATGGCGAACCGAGCGATGGAAGGGGGCGACCTTGTCGCGCCGGATACCCTCAGTCGTGGCGAACGCTCTCATCTCGCGCATCACGGGGGTGAAGCTCCACGACTACGGCTGCACCTTGAAGGCCTATCGGGGCGAACTGGCACGAAGTCTCAAGCTTTACGGCGAGATGCATCGTTTTGTACCCGCGATTGCCGCGGAGCAGGGGGCAAGGATTGCCGAGGTCGAGATAAACTTTCGGCCGAGGCGCTCGGGAGCGTCGAAATACGGGCCGGGTCGGATCGTGCGAACCCTCCTCGACCTCCTGACGGTGAAGTTCCTGTCCGGTTATTCGACGCGTCCGATACAGATTTTTGGCGCGATCGGCCTGGCGCTTGGCGGGCTTGGGTCTCTGTGGACTGGAATCCTTGTTTTCGAAAAAATCTTCCTGGGCGCCCAACTTGGTAATCGGCCGGCCTTGCTTCTAGCCGTTTTGTTGGTCGTAGTGGGAGTGCAGTTCATCAGTCTTGGGCTGTTGGGCGAGATGCTCGCGCGTACCTATCACGAGTCGCAACACAAGCCGACCTACGTGATCAAGGAAGAGTTCTGAGGTCCATGGAATGAATATCGCAGTCATCGGAACCGGTTATGTCGGCCTCGTGAGCGGTACCTGCTACGCGGAAAGCGGCAACGAGGTTACCTGTGTAGACATCAACGAGGAGCGGATTAACGCGCTTAAGAGTGGCAACATCCCAATTTATGAAATTGGGCTGGCCGACCTCGTGCGACGCAACATGGACGAGGGCAGGTTGCGCTTCACCACCGACACCGCCGAGGCGGTCGCGCAGTCGATGATCTCGTTCATTGCCGTCGGTACCCCGATGAACTCGGATGGCGCGGCCACTCTGGACGGTGTGTTCGACGCCGCCGAGACGATAGCCGCTTCCGTGACTGGCTATCACGTACTTTGCGTCAAGAGTACCGTGCCGGTGGGTACCAACGATCGCGTCAACGAGATAGCGAGCCGGGTCGCGAAGCACAAGATAGATGTATGCTCTGTGCCCGAGTTTCTCAAAGAAGGTTCGGCGGTCGAAGACTTCATGCGACCGGACCGCGTCATAATCGGTAGTCGCACGGAGCAGGCAACCGCTATCCTGCGCGAGCTTCACGCGCCGTTCACCCGCACCGACAATCCGATCCTCGTGATGGACCCGCGTTCCGCCGAGTTGACCAAGTATGCTTGTAACGCGATGCTCGCGCTCAGGATTTCGTTCATCAATGAGATAGCCAACCTGTGCGATGCGGTGGGCGCGGAGATCAATCAGGTGCGGCGCGGGATGGGTTCGGACAGGAGAATCGGCACGCAGTTCCTGTTTCCGGGCGTGGGCTACGGCGGATCGTGTTTTCCCAAAGACGTCGAAGCGCTGATTCGGAGCGGCGGAGAAAACGGTGTCAGTTTCGACCTGCTCAAGGCTGCGCAGGAAGTCAACAATCGGCAGAAGCGCCGGCTGGTCGATCGCGTGATCGATCGCTTCGGCAGCGATCTGAAGGGCAGGACGTTCGCCATATGGGGCCTATCCTTCAAACCGCGCACCGACGACATGCGCGAGGCGCCGTCGCTGGTGGTGGTCGAGGAATTGCTCAAGGCGGGAGCTGCGCTCCAGGTGCACGACCCCGAGGCGCTGGAGAATGCGCGTAAAATCTTCGGCGACCGGGTCAGCTATCACAAGACCAATTACGACGCACTCAATGGCGCCGACGCTTTGCTCATCCTTACTGAATGGAATGAGTTCCGGCATCCCAATTTTCAACGAATCCGCGCTCAACTGAAGAATCCGATCATATTCGACGGCCGCAACCTGTATGATCCGAAACTCATGAACGCGCTTGAGTTCGAATATCATTCGATAGGGCGAAAGACCCAGCTTGGCGGGGCGCAGTAATGCGAATTCTGGTCACAGGCGGAGCCGGCTTTATCGGCTCGAACACGGTGGACGCGCTGGTCGAGACCGGCGAATACGATGTGTCGGTGCTCGACAATCTTGCAAGCGGCAAGCGCGAGCAGGTGAATCCGCGGGCGCGGTTCCATCACGCCGACCTGCGCGACGCGGACGCGGTCTCCCGGGTTATCGAGCCGGAAAAGCCTGAAACGATCTTTCA
>JBJKQX010000089.1:0-6985 GCA_046704965.1 Binataceae bacterium (SeqCode) | reverse complement strand
GAGCGAAGCGGTTCATGCCGTGGCGTGCGCTTGCGGCGAGGATGACCGCGAGGCGAAGGCCGCCAAAAACGCTCCGGCGGAACGCTCGGGCGACGAGCTCGAGGCGGTCGCGACGCTTGGATGCGAGACGGCGCTGGCAATCCTTACCGCCTCGGAGAAGGAGTCGGCGCGCCAATTCTGGCAGGTCCGCGCCAGCGAAGCCTCTGAGAATGCCTCGCGCGCCAGCAGCGAGCTAAATGAGCGCGCGCGGGATCTCGATGACGCGGAGCGGCTGCGGGGTCGGGTGGCAAACCTGAGTCCGCGCGAGCGTTATGCTGCTTTCGCCGCTCTGGTCGCAGACGATGGACCGTTCGACGGATGGATCGTCGGGCTTGTGGACGGGCGTCACGGTCTCGAGCCGGTTGCAAGTTCGTACCCCGAGCAGATTGGCGCGCTCAGCGATCCAAGTGCGCTCAGGCGATCGCATCTGGAGCAATCGGTCGTGACCGGTCGCGGCTCCATCCACTCCGCGGGAACCTGTCATGAAGACCGGATTTTCGGTCGTCCCTACGTCTGTGTGCCGTTTGAGGTCGGCGCCATCGCACTCGCCTCGCGCACGCCCATAAACGAAAGCTTGCGTGCGCGGGTGCAGGCGAAAGTCCGCCAGCTTGCGCCGCTGATCAAATCATGGTGGCTCGAAGACGAGCTTGAGCATACGCGCGAACTGGTGCGAAAGCTGGGCGTCAGGATGTTCGCCGCTATCGATGAGGAACGCTCGCGAATTGCGCGCGACCTGCATGATGATCAGGCGCAACTGCTCGCGGCGGCACAGATAGCGCTTCAGGGCGGGCGCGACCAGGCTCGCGGAATCTTCAAGCGACTCGAAAAGGAACTCCGGCAGCGGGTACGCGAACTTCGGCCCGCGAAGCTTGGAGAGATGAGCCTCGATGAGGCTCTGCGCGCCGAACTCGGCCGCCTTACCGACGCGGGAATCAAGGTGCGCTTGAAGCGCTCGCGCCGTAACCCCGCGCTCGCGCTGTCGCGGCCGGTCGAGGAGCTGTGCTACCAGGTCGCACGCGAGGCGGTCTCGAACGTGATTCGTCACTCGGGCGCGAGCCGTGTCGAAGTCTCGGTTGAACGGCGCAGGGACTCGGCGCGAATATCGGTCACGGACGACGGGCGCGGGATAGAGCCCGGACACGAGAACGGTGGGATGGGGCTTCGCGGACTGAGCGAGCGGCTCGAACTGATGGGGGGTACTCTCACAATTGAATCGTAACCCGGCGCCACCAGGGTGGTCGCCGACATTCCGGAGCCTTCGTGATGGCGGACGGTGAGCGAATCAAGGTTCTCCTTGCCGACGATCATCGGCTGCTGCGCGACGCCCTGAAGGCGGTCCTCGAACAGGAGTGTGAGATCGTGGGCGAGGCCGAGAGCGGCGAGGGCGCTATCGATCTCGCCGCCCGCACCCATCCTCACGTCGTGCTCATGGATATCGGCATGCGCGGGATGGGCGGCCTTGCCGCGGCGCATCGGATAGCCGAGGCGTCGACTGCAACGCGCGTCCTTATCCTGAGCCAGTACGACGACGAGGAGTACGTGATTGAGGCGCTCGACGAGGCGCAGGCCGCCGGCTATCTGTTAAAGACCGACGCCGCTTCCGAATTGCTCGCTGCTGTCCGTGCCGTACACGAAGGGCGCCGGTACGTGAGTCCTTCGGTTGCGCCGGTCATCCTTGCCCGCCTGCGGCGCCCCGACGAAACCCGTCTCGAAAAAACCCCAAGGCTTACGCGGCGCGAGCGCGAGGTGCTGCGGCTTATCGGCGACGGCGCAACCACCAAAGAGATCGCGTCACGGCTCAAAATCAGCCCCAAGACCGCGCAGGTCCATCGCGACAACCTCAAGCAAAAGCTCGACCTCAGGACCACTGCGGAGATGGTGCGATGGGCTATCAAGCACAAAATAATAAGGCTTGAATAAGATCTCTCTCGCCTGCCTTGACTCGAAAATCCAGCGTGCGTTTGATGGTGACTCGTGATAGAAGTCACACATCCAACGCTTGGAGGCATGCCGCATGAAGCGCGCGGGAGTACATCACCTGGGGCTGGCCACGCTTGATATAGATCGCACGATCGAGTTCTACACCAAGAAAATCGGATGGGAGATCGGATGGTGCGACATAATCGAACCGCCCGAAGGCGGCAAAATCAAGCACGTTTTCTTTGATACGGGTGACGGCACCTTCGTGGCATTCATGGCGCCGGAGAAAGTGCCCGGTCTCCCCGAGGAGTTCGCGACCGACATCAACAGCGCCCAAAAGCTACCTCCCGCCTTCTATCATTTTGCCTTCTGGATGGATGACGTTCCGGCCCTGGAAGCCAGGCGCGCGGAGCTTGAGAGCAAAGGTATCGACGTCACCCCGGTGGTCGATCATGAGTGGTGCCGCTCGATCTACTTCAAGGATCCCAACGGCCTGTTGCTCGAATACTGCGCCACCGTCCGTCAGTTCAACGAAGAGGACAAGGTGATGCGTCATCACGATCAGCCGGGTCCGATGGTGTCCGATCCGAAGGACGCGCAGAAAGTCTACAAGATGCTGCTGGGCAAGGAGATACCGAAGGCAGGCTAGTCCTGGCATCGGGCGATTAAATTCCCGCAAGGATTAAACAAGGGCTGCGGACGAAAGCCGGCGGCCCTTTTCTTTTTCGTCGCGATCGCAATTTTGCGCGATCGGTTTCAACCCGGAGGTTTTTCCTGAAAATGGCGGATTTAGGTCTGTTCGATGCAATCTATTCGGCGCGTTCGCTCAGGCGCTTCAAGCCCGATCCCGTGCCCGACGAAGTCATGACCAAGGTGCTCGACGCAGCAATACGGGCCCCTTCGGGCAGCAACCGGCAGAACTGGCTGTTCATGGTCGTAAAGGACGCTGAACTGCGCCGCGGCTTGGGACAAATTTACAACAAGGGCAGCCAGCTGCTGATGAAGCTTTACGCCGACCAGCCGCGTCCGGATCATCTGAGCGAAAAACAGTACGAGCAGATGCTGAAGTCGGCGACCTATCTGTTCGAGAACATGCACGAGGCGCCGGTCCTTCTGCTCGCATGCCTCAGGCAGCAGCAACCCGCCGTGCCGCCTCCGCCGGAGATGCTCGAAAAGATGAAAGGGCTTCAGCGGACCACCGGATCGAGCATCTACCCCGCGGTCCAGAACATCATTCTCGCCTGTCGCGGACTTGGACTCGGCACCGTGCTGACGACAATCCATACCTATCACGAGGACGAGGCGAAGGCGTTGCTTGGACTTCCGCCTGAAGTCCAGACATATGCGCTGCTTCCGATCGGATATCCGCGCGACAACTTCGGCCCGGTCAAACGGCGCCCCGTAAGCGAGGTCGCCTGCCTCGATCGCTACGGAAATCTCTGGAAAGGGTAGGGGATTCGCCGAACCGTTACGGGCGTATCAACGGGCGTGTGGCACGATGCCGCGCGCCCGTTTTTTTTCACTGTTCCACCGCGTCTCTCTTTTATTGCCGCGGGTTGCTGGGTGTTCCTAGCACCGACGCCGACTGGTTGCGCAATCCTAACGCGATCATTTCGCGCTTGAAAAAGAACTGCGGACCGACGCTTTGCGTCGATCCGCAGCCACAAAGAAACGAGAAGCGGTAGGCGAGACTAGCGTCTCAACCCAGATTCATCTTGAAGAAAGATATCGTCTTTGTCCACGCCTCAGGAGCGTGCGTGGGATGGTACGAGGGACGCTCGTCGCACATGAAACCGTGGTCGGCGTCCGCATAGAGGACAATCTCGGCCTCCTTGCCGGCCTGCTTCAGCGCGTCGCGGAACTTGTCCACGTCGGTAATCGGGATGAACGCGTCCTTGCCGCCAAAGAAGGCCAGGACCGGCGCGCGCAGTCCCTCGACATAGTCGATAGGCGCCTTGGCGGACGGATCGCGCGACGTGACCATCCCGCCGCCGTAAAACGGAGCGGTGGCCTTGACCTCGGGATTTCGGCACGCGGTCAGAAAGGAGATTCGTCCGCCCATGCAGAAGCCCACCGTGCCGAAGCTCGGCTTGACCTCTTTTAGGTTCTTGAGCGTGTTGATGGCGGCGCTCATGTCGGCCACTATCTGATCGTCCTTGAGCGTACCCATCAGGCGCAGCGCGGCGGGAAGATCGTTGTAGCCGACGACATTGCCGGGTTCACGGAAGTAGAGATTGGGCGAGATGGCGACGAAGCCCTCGGCTGCAAACCGGTCGGTGATACTCTTGATGTGAGAGTTGAGGCCGAATGCCTCCATCACGACAACCAGTCCCGGATACGGCCCGCCGGTCGCCGGCCTGGCTAGATGGCACGGCATTTTCTCGCTGCCGGTCTGCACAATCACCTGCTCGGAAACGACTTCCATCGTACTTGACCTCCTTCGAGTGCGAACTTGTCCCCCGAAGATTGGGCGACATTGAGGGAATTGACGGTTCGATATTGAGCGGCGCCCGCCGCGGCGGACATCGCTCCTCGCCCGTACTATATCGAATCGTCTACGGCTCGCGAATTTTCTCGCACGAAATGCGGCGACGCTCAAGCATAAAGCGCCGCAGCCGCCATGAGGCTCTCGATTTGATGCGGTCCGCCTCGCTACTATACCGGCCCATCGAAGGCCTTCGCTCCGCACCTTTCGAACGTCAATGATTCCGCTTCGTGACGATGCCGCCTCGCGCCGATTAACCGTTGCAAACATGGCGCTGATCGCGGCGAACGTCGCGGTCTTCGCATACGAGGTCTCGCTCGGTGCGGGCGTCGCCGCGTTTATCGACCGCTACGCGATGGTGCCGGCGGGCGTCGCGCATCTGTTCGGTGCCGCGCCCGCCATCCCGTACGCATCGTGGCACCCTGCGCCCGCGCCGCTCACGCTCGTCACCTCGATGTTTATTCATGGCGGCCTCATGCACTTCGGGGGCAACATGTTGTTCCTGATCAACTTCGGAGCAGCGCTCGAGGAGGCGATGGGTCCCGCGCGGTTCCTGGGCTTTTACTTTGCCTCCGGAATCGCGGCGGCGCTCGCGATGGCTGCCGTGATGCCCACTTCGCAGGTGCCGGTGATTGGTGCGAGCGGAGCGATCGCCGGGGTGTTGGGCGCGTATTTCATACTCAACCCGCGGGCGAGAGTCCTGACCTGGGTGCTGAAGTTCGTCGAGGTGCCGGCGGTAATCTACCTGCTCGCCTGGTTCGCGCTGCAACTTTACTGGGGATCGCATCAGGGCGTTGGCGCTTCATCGGCTGGCGGGGTCGCATGGTGGGCGCATGTTGGCGGGTTCATGTTCGGAATCGCACTCGGTCCGCTGCTTGCGCATCGTAAACCAACTCGCAATCCGCGTCCGGCGCGTCGGCGCGCGCGTCGATAGCCGGCGCATTTCTCTCGCGGCCTCCAGCCTGCAAGCGTCTGAAAAGGAAGAGTTTTATATTCAAGTGGCGCTTTAGTTTTTGCCGCGCGCGGGATTGCTCGGCGCCACACAAATGAGACCAAAATGGCGGATTTTAAAGCGCAAGAGTTTGCGACGTGAAATATCCACAGGATTGTGGATGGACATCCTGTGGATATTCGAATAAGGCACTAAAAATGGGAAGAAATTCCCGTTCAAAGGATGTTGGCGAATTGTGTGTGCAAGTGTGGATAAGTTGCAATAGCCTTGTCTCCGTAGGACACACTTCTGATCGGGGAAATTTGCCGTGCGATCTGGCGCGCGAGGGCCTGCTCAGGCTAGTTTGTCCCCATTGGATTCCACGGAGGGGTTGAGGTGGCGGTTCAGGCGCAGGAAGTCCTCAAACGGGTTCCCCCACAGAACATAGAAGCTGAACAATCGGTACTTGGCGCGATTCTTCTCGACAACGAGGCGATAAATCACGCCCTGGAGATTCTCACCGACGAGGATTTCTACCGCGACGCGCATCGCGAGATTTTCCGCGCGATGGCGGCGCTGTCGGACCGCAACCAGCCGGTCGACGCGATTACGCTCACCGAATCGCTCAAGACCAAGGGGCTTCTGGAGCAGGTGGGCGGCGTCGGTTATATCGCGGAACTGGCCGACGCGGTCCCGACCGCGGCCAATGTCGCCTATTACGCGCGTATCGTCCGCGAGAAGGCCGTTCTCCGGAGCCTCGCGACGATATCCACCTCGATAGCAGCCAGCGCCTACGAGCAACCGGGCGACGTCGAGCAGTTTCTCGACGAGGCCGAGCATCGCATCTTCGAGATTTCGGAGCGCCGTATCCGGCCTGCGTTTCACTCGATGAGGGAGTTGACGCACGAGTCCATCAAGATTATCGAGCGTCTTTACGAAACCCGCGAACTGGTCACCGGCGTCCCGACCGGTTTCACCGATCTCGACATCATCACAGCGGGTCTTCAGCCCTCCGACCTGATCGTTCTGGCCGCGCGTCCTTCGATGGGTAAGACGGCTCTCGCGCTCAATATCGCTGCCTATGCCGCGATGGACGCCGACCCGCCGCGCGGCGTGGCGTTCTTCTCGCTCGAAATGTCCAAGGAGCAACTGGTCCTGCGCCTGCTATGCTCCGAGGCGCGGGTGGACAGTGCTCGCGCGCGCAAGGGATTTCTTGACGGCGACGACTTCCGCAAACTGGCCGAGGCAGCGGCGCGGCTTTCGGAGGCGCAGATTTTCATCGACGACTCCTCCGACACGACTCCGATTACGCTCAAGGCCAAATGCCGGCGGCTCGCGCGCGAGCGCGGCAACAACCTCGGACTGGTTATCGTGGACTACCTGCAGCTCATGAGATCGTCGCGTCCCGGTGAGTCGGGAGAAAATGAAATTGCTGAAATTTCGCGTTCGCTAAAGGCACTCGCCAAGGAACTCAAGGTTCCGGTGATAGCGCACTCGCAGCTCAATCGTCAGGTCGAGACCCGTCCAGACCGCCGGCCTCTGCTGGCGGATATCCGCGAGTCGGGAGCGATCGAGCAGGACGCCGACGTGATCGGATTCATTTATCGCGA
>JBJKQX010000088.1:0-7576 GCA_046704965.1 Binataceae bacterium (SeqCode) | reverse complement strand
GCGCCAGGGCCGGCACGACAGCCAGCAAAACGAGAGCACCCGGATTCAGCAGTCCCATCGCGGTGTTAGTGAGCGAGTCCCAGATCGGTTGCGGCGCGCACGAAGAAATCCTGGAAGTTCAGGTCGGTCGTGAACATCGCGTAGTGCATGCCGCGCTTCAGACAGAACGCCTTTATCTCTCTTGAAAGCCTGAGCAGGGTCTGACGGTACTGCTCGCGCTCGCGCGCCCCCATCGAGACCCGCAGATGCTCGCCGCTTTCCGCGTCGACCACCTCGACGTCTCCCGAAAGCGCCTTGCCGGAAAGCTCGCGCGCGCCCATCACCTGCACGGCAGTCACGTCCATGGTCGCGGCGGTGAAAAGCCCCAGCCCCCGCATGACCGAGTTCGGCATCATCAGGAAATCCGAGATAACGAAGCATTTGCCCGCGCGTCTGATAGCGACGAGCTCGCGGGCCAGCGATGAGGCCAGGTCGATTTGGCCCCCGGGCTTGACGGCCTTCAGCCGCTCGTTCAGTTCGATTATGCGGTTGCGACCATAAAGGAAGCTCGGAGCCGGCAGCTGCCCGCTGCCGCCCAGAACCCGCAGCATCACGCGGTCTCCCGACGAAAGGGCGACGTAGCCGAGCGCCAGTGCGATCAGGATAGCGTTTTCGAATTTGCGATCATTCGCCGGATAGGCCATCGAGGCACTGGCGTCGAGGAAGATGTAAGTGAGGAGGTCTTCTTCTTCCTTGAACAGCTTGATGTAGAACTTGTCGGTCCGTCCGTACATTCCCCAGTCGATGTAGCGGAAGTCGTCGCCGAGCGAATAATGGCGGTAGTCGCTGAATTCCAGCGACGAGCCGCGCTTCGGCGACAGATGTGCGCCCTTACCCATGCCGGGAAACTGCTGGCGGGTCCTGATGCGCAGATCCTCAAGCCGCGCCAGGAACGAGGCGTTGAACTCGTCTGGAAGGCTGGGCATCGCCTACGCCTTTATGCCGCTGGCCGTTTGATGCGCTTTCTCGCCTGTTCGAGAAGCGCCTCGGCGGTTACGTTTTCGGCTTCGGCCTGAAAATTCCGAAGCAGGCGATGGCGCAGTGCGGGCAGGACGGCGTCGTCGATGTCCTCGTAGCTGACGCTGACGCGTCCGTCGAGGAGCGCGTTCACCTTGCCGCACATTATCAGTGCCTGAGCGCCGCGCGGACTCGGTCCGAAACGGACGTACTGCGATATCTCAGGCGCCGCCGCTTGAGTGTTGGGCGTGCAGGCGGTGACAATCGAGATGACGTAGCGCTCGACCGGCTCCGACACCATCACCTCACCCACCAAGGCCTTGAGATGCTCGATTTTTTGCGGCGCGGTTCCGGCTTCGAAGATTGACTGCACTTCGTAGGCGGTAGAACCGGTGGTGCGGTTCAGGATTTCCCGCAGTTCGTCGGGTTTGGGCGGACCGATTATGACCTTGAACAGAAAGCGGTCCATCTGTGCTTCCGGCAACGGGTAGGTGCCCTCGAGCTCGATAGGATTCTGCGTGGCGAGCACCATGTAGGGTGGGTCGAGCCGGTAGGTCTGGCCGAAGACGGTGACCTGCCGCTCCTCCATCGCCTCGAGCACGGCGGATTGAGTCTTCGGGGTGGCGCGGTTGATCTCGTCGCCGAGGACGATATGCGCGAAGACCGGACCGGGCTTGAACACGAACTCACGCCGCCCGTCGACCTCGGTCAGCACCTGGGTGCCGACGATATCCGCGGGCATCAGGTCGGGCGTGAACTGGATTCGTTTGAAGCTCAGACCCAGCACTTCGCTGGCGGTCTTGACCATCAGCGTCTTTCCGAGTCCCGGAACGCCTTCGATAAGCACGTGGCCGCCGCAAAAGAGCGCGGTCAGAACCTTCTGGACGACTTCCTTGTGGCCTACGATTACGCGTCCGATCTCGTTGAGCGCACGCGAGAAGACCTGGCGGAACTCGGTCACGCGCTGGTCAGGGGATTGCTGAGGAGCCGCTCCCATCACTTCTCCTTCCTTATCGGATCAAATCTCGATATCGCGGCGGCACCAGCTGCTGCTGCTCGGGCGGGAGATTCTCCCGCGTCGGGCCGAGCGGCGCATTGGTGTAAGGCGTGGTAGCTTTGGGCCGCTTGGTGTCGATTACCGTTTTTCCCCCGCCACCGGAAGGGGGAGCCGCCGGAATCCGAAACATCAGATATCGTGCGTCCTTGATATTTAGCGCCGGTCCCTTTTGTCCGGGCTTGTAAAAACGTTGGTACTTGGCTGGTGCCGGAAATTCGCCCAGATGGGTGTTGCCGGCGCTCTTGCCCTGCTTCGGAGTTTTCTCACCCGTACCTGAAGGAAGCGGGGCGTTCATCTCTCCCGACTTGCCGGGCTGTGGAATCTCGCCCTGGCCGGTTTTTTTCCCGCCGCCCTTCATCTGCGACTTGTTGCCGGGCACGAGCGCGTGGCCGTTTTTCTTTTCGGGCGACGGTTTGGCGCCGGATTTGGTTTGAGACTGCTCGCCGGTTTGCACCAGCGCTTCAGCCTTCGAGATTTGATTTTGAAGCTCGACAGTATTCTTTTTTTCGCCTTTTCCGGTCTTGCCCTGTCCGCTTTTGCCCTTGCCCGTACCCTTGCCGCTGCCGTTTTCGCCCTTGCCCGCGCCTTTGCCTTTACCTTTGCCACTTCCTGACGCATTGGCGGAGCTCTTGCCGGCCGAACTGGCACCCTCGGCAGCCTGGGTTTTTTTCTCGCCTGCTTTGGGCTTTTGCTCCTGATGCTCAAGCTGCTTCTGCAGGGCCGCGAGCCGCTTGAGCTTTTCCTTGGGCGGGAGCTTCGGATTGGTCAGGTCGTTGGCGGTTTTGCTAACGGCGGTGGCAAGCGCGAGCTGTTCGGGGCTGCTGGCGTTGTGTTCGATTTTGCTGGCAATTTGTCTGAGACGCGTTGCGACCTGTTGCAACGGGGTGGGCGGCTCGACCAGCGCGAGCATCGCGAGCCCGAGCACTATCGCGATCGCGGCGGCATACAGCGAGGAGCGCTTGAGCGGCTGGCGCACGTCGAGTCGAAACTCGCGTCGCGGATCGACGCCGGTGACCGCATTCATCACGTTTCGCCACAGCAGTGGAAACAGCGGGCTTCGATGCTCCTTGACCGACTCGGGCGTGTCGGGACCTGCCAGAGTCGCCAGGGTGACTATCTGCTCATGGGTGCCAAGACGAAGGTCGAGCCGCTCGGCAGCCGCGATGAAATCGTCCGCCCTGCGATAGCTTCGCCATCCCGCTATCGCGCCGCCGAGCAATTGAGCAAGCCCGGCCGCAAGCAGTGCCAGGCGAGTCAACTCAGCGACCGAGGGATCGAGCTGGTAGCCGAGCCGATTCCAGGTCAGTGTCCCGATAGCGGGGAGGAACACGGCGAGAAGCAGCGCGGTTGCCGCTGGCGCCAGGATATAAACGAGGGTCCGCACGGCCGCCAGACGGGCAAGTCGGGCCTTGGCACTTGAAATGATCTGGACCGGGTTGACGGGCACGGATTTATAATTTATCGGCGTCGGCGGGATGTTCCAACGCCCGGGTCTGACGACGCGTTTTGTGCCTGGCGCTTGAGCATCGCGATTGCCTGCAGTTGTTCCTTGTAGGTGCGCGAGAAGATGTGAGTTCCGTTATCGCGCGCGACGAAATACAGGTAGTTGGTTTTTGCGGGGTATAAAGCAGCCTTTATCGAACTGAGCCCCGGATTGGCTATCGGCCCCGGTGGAAGCCCCGTAAAGTCGTAAGTGTTGAAAATCGACGGGGTTCGAATCGCGACTGCCGCGGGCTCGTTTTCTCCCTGCAAACTATACTCAGCTGTCGGATCGGATTGAAGCGGCATATGCAGACGAAGCCGATTGTAGAATACGCTGGCGATGATTCTGCGCTCGCCGGGCATTTTGGCTTCCTTCTCTATCATCGAGGCCATCGTCACGAGCTGTGAGGGCGTAAGTCCGAGCGCAAATATCCGCTTTCGGACGTTCGGAGTCATCACCTGGTAGAAACGCCTGAGCATCGTTTCCAATATCTCACGAACCGTCGCATGGGGAGGGAAACGATAGGTTGCCGGAAACAGGTAGCCCTCGACCCCCAACGGACCTAGACCCAACGCACGCACCAACGCGCCGTGACGCGCGGCTGCCTCGAACGCCGACGGGCACACCAGGCCTGCTTCGCCCAGCCGCTCGGCTATCTGATGCACGGTGAGTCCTTCCGGAATCGTCACGGTCACGGCCAGAAAGTCGCCATTGACCAGATGGCGCATCACGGTCGGGATGCGCTCGCCGCCTTTGAATTTGTATTCCCCGGGCTGAACACGTCGCGCGGTATCGGAAAGCTCCGCGTAAATCATCAGCAGGATGGAGCTTCGAACCACACCGGCGTGTTTAAGTTCCGAGGCTATCTGTCGAAACGGCTCACCGTTATTGATCGTCACGATTCGGGGATGGGAAAAGACCGGCGGCGGCGACAACCACAGATAGTAAAACCCCAGCGCCGAACCGGCCAGAATCAACGCGACTGTCGCGAGCGCCAGGAGTTTCTTCAGTTTTGCCGTCAAGTTCGTTCAATCCATCCCACAATCTTGCGCTCGCGACGACCGCCATGGTGCACAAACGCGCCAAATGTACCGAAATGCGCCTTTTGGAGTCAGTTTCATCTCTCGCGCCGCGAACGCTCCCTTGCGTCGAACCAGCTTTCGAGGATTACCACCGCGGCCAGTGCGTCCACAGGGTGCTTTTTTCTCCCGCGCGACTCGCCCCGGGGCGCCAGCCTGTCCCTTGCCTCAAAGGTGGAGAGCCGTTCGTCCTGAAATTCGACGCTCAACCCGGTCGCTTCTTCAAACCGGCCGGCGAAAGCGCGAGCCGCGCGCGCCATCCTGCCCTCGGAGCCATCCATGTTGAGGGGCAGTCCGATTATTACGCGGTCGACTTCCCGCGAAGCGAGCAGGGTGTCGACAGCTTGCAGGTCGTGCTTAATGGAACGACGTTCGATTACGGACACCGGATGGATAAAGTGGCCCTCCGGATCGCTTACGGCGACCCCGATCCTTTTGCTCCCGACGTCCAACGCAGCGATCGCCATCAGATGGAACGTATCATGCTTAATCGACGATGCCATGCTCGGGGGAAATATGACGCAAATCGCAGAAATGTCTGACTGCCTTGATTTCACCGACGGAATCTCTTAAGGTGCCGCGCTGATGTCCGATCGGGGAAGACGCGTCGCGATGATCCCGCGCGCCTTGGCTGCAATTCTTGTTGCAGCTGCGGCAACTGTGACTGCTCTTCAACTTTATTTTGGACCATTCCAGGCGCCCAGCGCCGCGGTAAGGGACCTTTACGCGGGAACACCCTCCGACAATCCCTACGAAATCCTCCCACGCGTGGCGAAACCTGCGCCGCCCGCGGTCGTCCTCAGCTCTCGGCTTAATAGAACGGCCCCGGTCGAAAGGTACCTTATTGCCTCCGGCTTAAGCAGGGTTGAGGCGCGCGAATGGGCATGGCGTTTTCGCAGGGTAGCGGGTACGAGCCTGCTCCGCAGGCATCATTGGTTTCTGGTCTATAAGGATCCGGACAGCGGGTCCGTACGCGGTATCAGGTACGATCTGAGCCCCCACACGGCGATACTCGAGCGCACCCTTGGTGCGGGTCTAATCGAGACCCACCGCGAGCGGATCGACTACTCGGCGAAGCCGGTGAAGGTGGCTTTCGCCATCCAGGGCAGTTTCTACCAATCGGCGCGGCATCATGACGTTCCGATGGCTATAATCCACAGTCTGGAGAGAGCCTTTTCGGGGCACGACCACCTGCGTCGTTTGCCCGCCGGTTCCGCGGTCAAGCTTATCTACACCGAGCGGGTAAGCCAGTACGGAAACCATCGGATACCGGGCCGTATCAAGGCGGTTGAGATTGAGGGACTCGGCAAACCTATTCTGGCTTTCGCTTTCAAGGACCGGCGCGGGAATATTCATCTCTACAACCAGTACGGCGACCCGATCGGTCCCGAATTCCTCAAGTTTCCGCTGCACTTCGACTTCATATCGTCGCGATTTTCGTATCATCGCTGGCAACCGATTCTGCATATCTATCGACCGCACCTCGGAGTCGATCTTGCGGCGCCCATAGGAACACCGGTCAGGTCGATCGCAAATGGCGTGGTCATCTGGGCGGGATGGTATGGTGGGCTTGGCAAATGCGTGCGGATTCGCCATGAAGGCGACATCATAAGCCTCTACGGTCATCTTTCGCGTCTGAGTCCTGCGGCGCGCGTGGGGAACCATGTCAGGATGGGCCAGGTCATCGGCTACGTGGGCGTGACGGGCCTCTCAACCGGACCCCATCTGCACTTCGGCATCGAAAAGCAGGGCCGTTTCGTTAATCCGCTCACCCAGCATCTGGGCGTCCACCACAAGGTATCACCCCGGATGAAATCGCTGTTTGAGAAGGTCGAGGCGCGATACCGGGCGACGCTCGCCGGTCTGCCCGACTTGGCGCATCGATGGGAAGCTTCGATGGATTTCGCCCAAACGAATAGCGCGCGCGACAAAGCCGGCGCGCTCGCTCCTAACGCACACGATCCTCAGGCTCGAATACTCCGCACCGACTCCAAGCGCGCAGAGATGTAAGTTCGGCCAAGCCTTCGCGCTTGTCCGCCCGAGTGTGCAAAAATCGAAGCGACCGACGGTTTGAGGCCGGACGGTCCAACTCCGGTCACGCGAATGCGACAGACACTCGAGACGGATTTCTTCACCCTCGCGCTGCCGCGCGCGATGGGTCATCGGGGCTCTGCAGGGACCCATCCCGAGAACACGATGCCTTCCTTTCAGGCCGCGGTAGACGCCGGGGCTCGATATCTCGAACTCGACGTACACACGAGCCGCGACGGCGAGGTCGTGGTCTCGCACGATGAAGAATTGGAACGAGCCTGTGATCGCCCGGGGATACTCCGCATGCTCGACTACGCGGATATCCTTGCGGCCGACGCGGGTCATCATTTCAGTCCCGACGACGGCAAGTCATTTCCGTTCCGTGGCAGCGGAATCAGGGTGCCGCGCCTGGGTGAGATTCTTTCAGCCTTCTCTTCGATTCGGTTTGTGATTGAGGTCAAGCAGACCGAGCCAAGCCTGGTTGAGGCGATGCTTCGGGTGCTCGACGAGACCAACATGCGGCACATGGTGCTGGTAGCGAGCGAGCATCAGGCGCCGCTCGACGAAGTACGCGCGCGTGCCCCCGAAATCCCCACCAACTTTGCCTACCACGAGGTCGCCGGCTTTATGCAGGCGATGGCGTCGCGGGCGTCCGATTACGTCACGCCGGGCGACGCGCTCCAGATACCGCCTGAGTATGAAGGGTGGCGACTTGTGAATCCGGATACGCTCGAAGCGGCCCATCGCTTTGGCGTTGAGATGCACGTCTGGACTGTGAACGAGGAAAGCGAGATGCGGGAATTGCTCGCCATGGGCGTTGACGGGATACTCAGCGATTTCCCCACGCGCTTGCTTCGCGTGATACGCGAGATGGGAAAGGCCTGAGCAACCCGCATCGCCGGCACATCTGATTCATCGGTTTGACCCCGA
>JBJKQX010000087.1:0-6941 GCA_046704965.1 Binataceae bacterium (SeqCode) | reverse complement strand
CCCATTTCGACTTCAAGTGCCTGCTCCCCGCTCTATTGCAGGTCGAGGACCGCATGAGCATGGCGCATGGCCTGGAATCGCGGGTCCCGTTTCTTGATCATCCCTTGGTGGAATTCGCGGCCGCCGTACCCGCCGATGTGAAGTTCAGGGACGGCCATATGAAAAATCTGCTCAAGGTCGGCTTCGCCGATAAGCTGCCGCCGGAGATCCTGCAGCGGCGCGACAAGATGGGATTCCCGGTCCCTTTGAAGGAGTGGTTCCAGGGCGGGCTCAAGGACATGCTGCGCGATACCTTCCATTCGGAGCGAGCACGCACGCGGCCCTACTTCCGCGCCGGTGCCATTGAAGCGGCGATCGACAACATGGACCGTTTCAGCCGCAAGCTCTGGGGCCTGTTCAGCCTCGAATTATGGTATCAGCAGTTCCACGATCGGGCGCATCGCTATCGGGCGGCCCTGAAAGCGGACCCGCAAACAGCCGTTGCAGACTAGGAGAGCAATACGATGAAAGTGTTCATTACCGGCGGCGCCGGATTTATCGGCTCGACGCTCGCCGACACGCTTCTCGCCCGGGGCGACTCCGTCACCGTGATCGATAATTACGAGACCGGCCGGCGCGACAATCTTACGCCACAGCCTCGGCTCAACGTCATCGAGGGGACGATTGCCGATGCGGCGCTCGTGCGCTCGGCCATTGGCGAGTTCAAGCCGGATCTCGTGGTTCACGCCGCTGCCTCGTACAAGGACCCGGAGAACTGGAGTCGGGACGCCGAGGTCAACACGCTCGGCACCGCGAATGTCGCACAGGCGACGCGCGACGCGGGCTGTAAGCGTCTGGTCTATTTCCAGACGGCGCTCTGCTACGGACTGAAGCCGGTGGAACAGCCGATCACCCTTACCCATCCGATCCTGCCGGGCGGCTCCAGCTATTCCATCTCGAAAACCGCAGGCGAACAGTATATCGAGCTTTCGGGGTTAGATTACGTGACCTTTCGCTTGGCCAACGCCTATGGCCCGCGGAATCTGTCCGGGCCTCTGCCGACCTTCTTCCACCGCCTCACCACCGGCAAGCCCTGCTTTGTCATGGATACTCGGCGCGATTTCATCTTTATCAAAGATCTGGTCGACTGCGTCATGTACGCGGTCGACGGCAAGGGGCATGGCGCTTACCACATCTCTTCGGGCTCCGACTATTCGATCAAGGAGCTATTCGACGAAACCATCGCGGCGCTCCGCATCAACCTCGAACAACCGGTCGAGGTGCGCCCGCGCCATCCCGACGATGCATACACAATTCTCCTCGATCCCTCGCGCGCCACGACGGAATTCGGCTGGAGCGTGCAGACGCCGCTGAAAGAGGGCGTGGGCAAGACAATCGCCTGGTATCGCACCCACGGCATCACCCAGACCTTTTCCCATCTGACGCAGGCGGAAGACTAACGCAAAGCGCACCTTCGTGCAGACGAAGCCCATAACCAACGCTGAAGTCCGGGCCTTTTGGGAGATAAATCCTGTGGCCGCGGCGGCGATCGAGGCTGAGCCCGGCACGCCCGCGTTTTACACGGCCTTTGACCGGCTTCGCGAGGCGGATGATTGCGAGCCCTATCCCTTCTCGAATCGGATCCATAGTTTTGACCAGGCAAGGGGTAAGTGCGTGCTCGACGTCGGCTGCGGCAACGGTTACGTGCTTTCGCGTTATGCCCACTTCGGGGCTGAGGTTCACGGCATCGATTTAACCGAAACCGCTCTTGACCTCTCGCGCCGCCGCTTTGAGATAGAGGGGCTCGCTGGAACCTTCCGGAGTACTGACGGAGATTCGATCCCGTATCCGGATGCGACCTTCGACATCGTCTGCTCCATGGGGGTGCTGCACCATATCGACGACCCACGGCCGATGCTGGACGAAATTCGCCGGGTGCTAAAGCCAGGCGGCGATCTTATTCTCATGCTCTATAACCGCAATAGCTGGAAATACCGCGTCATCCTGCCGCTCCGGCGCCGCTTCGATCCCGCCTATCGCGGCAAGACCCTGGCGGAAGCGCTGAATCGGAACGATGGTGAACAATGTCCGCTCGCCAAGGTTTACTCCAAGACCGAGGTTCGGGAACTCCTAAAGGGCTTCTTCGACGTCCGCTTCACCGTCAACCAGCTGAGCTGGAAACAGCTCTTCCTCGTTTCGTCTTTGGCGCGCATGCTCGCGCCTGTGCTCGGCCCCTCGAGCGAGAGCTTTGTCGCTCGCCGCCTTGGTTGGAATCTCTATGTTCATGCGGTCAAGGGCAGGACTCCAAAACCGATGCCTTCCGAGCCTATCCGCGCCTAACACACTCGATCGGACACCTTATAGATGACGAGCTCACCCTTCCGCCAGACACGCATTCTTGTCGTCGGCGGCGCCGGCTTTGTTGGCGGCAATCTCTGCCGCCGGCTGATAGCCGAAAAGCCCGCCCGCCTCACGGTCGTGGACAATCTTCTTTCGGCCGAAATCGGCAACGTGCCGAAGGGCGTGGACATGCGGCTCGGCTCGATCGCGGACGATCGGGTTCTTGCGGCGCTTCCCGACGACTACGATTACATCTGGCACCTCGCCACCTATCACGGCAACCAGTCGAGCATGGCCGATCCGATCGCGGATCACGACAACAATACCCTGACCACGCTCAAGCTTCTCGAACGGGTCAAGGCTTCCGAAACTCTGAGGGCGCTCGTTTATGCCTCGGCGGGCTGCACGGTCGCGCAGAAGACTTTCGACGAGGCCGAGGCAACGAAAGAGGACGATGCCGTCCCGCTCTATCTCGACAGCCCCTATCAGATGTCGAAGATCTTTGGCGAGTTCTACGGCAATTACTATTTCATGCGCCACCGCGTTCCCTTCATTAAGGCGCGGTTCCAGAACGTCTATGGTCCCGGTGAAATCCTGGGTGCGGGACGCTGGCGCGGGACGCCTGCCACCGTCTGGCGCAATGTGACGCCGACCTTCATCTGGAAAGCGCTGAATGGCGAGGCACTGCCGATCGAGAACGGCGGCATTGCGACGCGCGATTTCATCTATGTCGCCGATATCGTCGAGGGGCTGATTGCCTGCGCACTCCGCGGCAAGCCGGGCGAGGTCTATAACCTCGCGTCCGGCGTCGAGACCTCGATCAAGGAGCTGGCCTCGTTGGTCAACGAGTTGAGCGGCAACAAGACGCCGGCCGATCTCAAACCGGCCCGTGTTTGGGACCGTTCGGGCAAGCGCTATGGCGACCCAAGCAAAGCCAAGGCTGAACTGGGCTTCACCGCGAACACCGATCTCCGCGAGGGGCTCGCGGCCACTATCGCCTGGACGCGGGCCGAGCGCGAGATGATCCAGCGCTGCATTGGCCGCCACGCCATCTTCATGGCCGGGGCCGCCTGAGGAGGACGGCCCTGTCCCCCTTTCGTCTGCTCACGGTCGTCGGTGCCCGGCCGCAGTTCATAAAGGCGGCCGCGGTCAGCCGTGCCTTGGCCGAAACTCCCGACATCAGTGAGATTCTTGTCCACACCGGCCAGCATTTCGACCCCGAGATGTCGGACGTCTTCTTTGCCGAACTCGGCATCCCGAAGCCCGCCATTCACCTGGATATCCACGGCGGTGCTCACGGCGCAATGACCGGCCGTATGCTCGAGCGGGTGGAAGCGGTCATGCTTGAATCCCGCCCTGATGCCGTGCTTCTCTACGGTGATACCAATTCGACTCTGGCGGGGGCCTTAGCAGCGGCAAAGCTCAACCTGCCGATCGCCCATGTGGAAGCTGGCCTCCGGTCCTTCAACCGCCGCATGCCGGAAGAGATCAACCGCATACTCACCGATCAGGTGAGCGATCTTCTCTTCTGTCCGACCGCGCAGGCGGTCGCTAACCTGGAGCGCGAAGGGATTACGGCCGGTGTGCATCAAGTCGGAGACGTGATGTACGATGCGGCACTCCTCGCCGCTGTGGCCGCACGCGAGCACTCGCACATCCTGCAAGAACTCGGCCTTCTGCCCAAGACCTATGCGGTGGCGACGATCCACCGCGCCGAGAACACCGACGACCCCAAGATACTCGCATTGCTGCTCGACTATCTCCGTGCCGAAGCCAGGGATCGACCGGTCGTTTTTCCGCTGCACCCGAGAACCAAGGGCGCCGCGGCCCGGACCGGGCTTTCTTTCGAGGGGCTCAAGCTGACGTCGCCCCTTGGCTATCTCGATATGCACCGGCTGCTGCAGGAGGCGGCCCAGATCTTTACCGACTCAGGCGGTCTCCAGAAAGAGGCCTATTTTCACCGCGTGCCCTGTGTAACGCTTCGCTCTGAAACGGAATGGACCGAGACGGTGGCAAACGGCTGGAACCGGCTTTGGCGTGGTCCGGATTACGCCTCCCGTCGCGAAATTCCGGATTATGGCGACGGGCGCGCCGCCCAGCGCATCGTCAATCTCCTTCGGGCGCACTATGAAAGCCAGGCTGAGTGAAGACCCTTCTTCTCAATCTCCAATACCCGAGCCGGGCTTCCTATTACGATGACTGGCGCGATGCGTTTTCGGGGTCGCCTCTTTTCCAGGTTACGGCCCGTAACATCTTCGGTCGCCTGACGCGCCGGCGCGTCGCCCGCGAAATTGGAACCTATGATCTTGTCGTCCTGCTTCACAGTTGCAGCGCCGACTCACTTCTTTATCTGCGCCCGCTTACAGCGACACTGCAATCGCGGCGCGGCCAGCTTATCGCCTTTGTCGGCAATGAACTAAACTCTCCCTGGTCTCCGCTTGGCGAAAAGATCGCTTGGCTGAAAAGCGTTGCACCCGACATCGTTGCGACGCAACTTCTCCTTGAAGCTGGGCTGTGGCTTTATGCCGAGGTCGGAGCCAGGGTTATCTCATTGCCGCACGCGTTGAATCCGGCCGTGTTCCGGCGAATCGTGCCGCAGGATGCGCGCCCCATCGATATCGGGGCTCGGTCTTTCCGGTACCTCGCTTATCTCGGCGACAACGACCGCAACCGTATCTACGATTTTTTCGCCACCAATCGGTTCGATCCGCCGGTTGTGCTCGACTTTAGTAACGAACACCGTTTCGATCGCCGGGGTTGGGCCGTTTTCCTCAACCGCTGTAAGGCGACGATTGGGACCGAGGCGGGCTCCTGGTATCTTGAGAAGAACGATACCACGGTCCATGCAATCCGCGAGTATGTCGCTAGCCGGAGTCCGGGCATGGTTTTGATGGCCGATTCCCCTCTTCGGCGTCTTTGGCACCACCTTCCTTTTCCAGTTAAGGCCTGGGCTTGGCGCCGTCTCGGACGGGGCCCGGTGCAGCACGAAGCGGTCGCCGCGGAACGAATCGATTTCAATGAGATTTACACGCGCTTTTTCGCTGGCAAGGCAAGGCCACCGGCCTATGGCAAGTGCGTTTCATCACGCCACTTTGATGCCATTGGGACCCAAACGCTCCAAATCATGTTTCCCGGCCGTTATAACGACATCCTGCGGGCTGGCGAGCACTATCTTGCCTTGAAGCCGGACTTTTCAAACCAGAAAGAGGTTTTTGCAATTCTCCAGGACACACCTGCGCGCGAACGCATCGTGGCGCGCGCGCATGACTTCGTAATGAGCGCGCACACCTATGACCACCGCTTGCAAGTGCTGGCAGCGGTTCTACAATAGCTTTAGATTATCACTCCATAACCCAGGCGGGCCGCCCTTCGCGTGCGAATCATCCGCGGATCCCGTGTCACTCTAATTCCCGACTTGGGTGATCTCGGTGGCTGGCGTTTTGGCCCTCAGATGCCGCGATAGAGGCCATCCGCCCGACCAAGTTTAACGGTCTGAGTTTCGGCCAACGGAGCTTGGGTGAGTCGCCTCACCAGTTTTGTGTCCGCCCACGCAGAAGGTGCGAGGGGATTCGTCAGGTCCTAGCAACGTCAAACGGACCGGACGCCTATTTCGCAAGGGTGCAACATCACTTTCATCGCGTGAACATCTAAAGTGCTGACTTTCTGAATGCATTACCGTGACATATAAGGTGCCTGCTCTCTACAAGCCGGCAACCTCGATCGAGGAGGGTGTCGGACGCTTTGTCGATTGGTATATCGATTACTATAAGGTCAAACTTTAAGGTTGATCCTTCATGCATAACCGCAACATCGCCGTCATTGGCCTTGGCTACGTCGGTCTGCCCATTGCCGTCGCCTTTGCCGCGGCGGGGCATTCGGTTGTCGGCTACGATCTCAAGCCAGTGCGCATCGATGAGCTGAGGGCGGGCTGCGATCGTACGGGAGAAGTGCCAGCGGACGCGGTGCGCCAGCCGAGTGTTATTTACACGAACGATGAGGAGAAGCTGAAAGCGGCTGACTTCTTCATCGTTGCCGTCCCGACCCCGGTCGACGGTGCAAATCGGCCGTCCCTTGGCGCCCTTCTCGCGGCGTCGCGTACGGTCGGACGGGCGCTCAAGCCCGGGGATATCGTCGTCTATGAATCCACCGTCTATCCCGGCGCGACGGAAGAGGACTGCGTGCCGGTGCTGGAGCAGGTCTCTGGCCTTACGGCCGGACGTGATTTCACCGTCGGCTACTCGCCGGAGCGCATCAATCCAGGCGACCGCGAACATCGCTTCGAGACCATCACGAAGGTTGTTTCGGGCCAGGACGAGAAGACTCTTGAGATCATCGCGGCGGTCTATGGCTCGGTGGTGAAGGCCGGCATCCACAAAGCTCCGAACATTAAAACGGCAGAAGCCGCCAAGGTGATTGAGAACGCCCAGCGCGATCTCAACATTGCCTTCGTCAACGAACTGGCGTTGATCTTTCATCGGCTTGGCATCGATACCCATGACGTGCTCGCCGCCGCGGCAACGAAATGGAACTTCCTCGGCTTCGAGCCTGGATTGGTCGGCGGCCACTGCATCGGCGTCGACCCCTATTATCTAACCCACAAGGCAGAGCAAACGGGCTATCAC
>JBJKQX010000086.1:0-6257 GCA_046704965.1 Binataceae bacterium (SeqCode) | reverse complement strand
CGCTCACTAACCGCGCGATCGCCTCAGGATCGACCTCACGCATCGAGGCGTGCTTCCGGTGTTTCACTGCTCCACTGTTTCACTGTTTCACGTGAAACGATCGCGATCAGCCCGCGTGCGCCTCGCGCCCGCGACCTGCCCTGATATAGACGGCGATCACCGAAACCGCCGCGGGCGTAACGCCCGGCATCCGCGCCGCCTGCCCCAGTGAACGTGGCCGACTCGCCGACAAACGCTCCTTCATCTCGGTTGAAAGTCCGTCAACCGCGCTAAAATCAAGCCATTCCGGAATCGGCGTAGCCTCCAGACGCTTGAACCGCTCCACCGATTCCGCCTGCCGCTTCACATATCCGTCGTATTTGACGTCGATTTCCAGTTGCGCGGCCTCGTCGAACCCGAGAACCGGTTCCAATCCGGCCATCCGCAGGGTCGTGGCGTACGAAACTTCGGGACGCTTCAGCAATTCGACAGCCCGGGTCGGCTCATTGATGGAAGAAGACCCGCATTCCGCGAGAATCCCATTGTTTTCGGGGCTATTCTGTACCAGCGCCGACCGCAGACGGGCCATTTCACTGTCGATCGACCCGGTTTTGCGCCGCGTCCGCTCACCCCAGGACGCATCGAGCAGTCCGATGCGCTCGCCAATCGGCGACAATCTACGATCGGCGTTGTCCTCACGCAGCATCAACCGGTACTCTGCCCGCGACGTGAACATCCGATACGGCTCGCCACCGATTCCTCTGGTGACCAGATCGTCGATCAGGACTCCGATATAAGCCTCCTCACGGCCTAGAATGACCGGCGCCTCGTTACGAACTGCCATCGATGCATTGATTCCAGCTATCAAACCCTGCGCCGCCGCTTCTTCGTAACCGGTCGTGCCGTTTATCTGCCCGGCGAAAAAAAGTCCTGCTACGAGTCGAGTCTCAAGCGAGCTGTAAAGCTGCGTCGGGTCGGAGAAATCGTATTCGATCGCGTAGCCGGGACGCATGATCTCGGCCTCTTCCAGGCCCTTTATCGACCGCACCATCGCGAGTTGCACATCAAATGGCAGACTGGTGGAAAGTCCGTTCGGATATACTTCGACCGTGTCGCGCCCCTCCGGCTCAAGGAAAATCTGGTGACGCTCTTTATTCGCGAACCGCATCACCTTGTCTTCCACCGAAGGGCAATAGCGAGGCCCGCGACTCTGAATCACACCGGAATACATCGGCGAACGCCCGATATTTGCTCGAATTATCTCGTGCGTGCGCGAGTTGGTGAACGTCAGATGGCAGGGAAGCTGCGATTGACTGATTCGCTCGGTCCGAAAGGAGAACGGCGGCGGCGGTTCGTCGCCCGGCTGAACCTCCAGACTACTGTAATCGATCGTCGTGCCGTTGATTCGCGGGCAGGTTCCCGTTTTGAGCCGGCCGACCCGGAAACCGAGCTCACGCAGATGGTCGCTCAGGCCCATCGCAGCGAAATCACCCGCCCGTCCCGCCGAGTAGTTGCGCTCCCCAACGTGAACCAGACCCTTCAGAAAGGTCCCGGTCGTGAGGATCACAGTCCGTCCCTCGAATATCTCGCCAATCTGCGACTCGACGCCCCGGACCCGTCCTTCTTCGACAATCAGCCGCTCGACGCTTGCTTGCCGGATTTGCAGGTTGGGCGCGGCTTCCAAGACCTTCTTCATGCGCACGCGATACCCGGCCTTGTCGGCTTGCGCCCGACGAGCCCGGACGGCAGGCCCTTTGCGGGTGTTAAGAAACCGGAACTGGATTCCGGTCTCGTCGATAGCCACTCCCATCTCGCCCCCCAATGCGTCAATCTCGCGCACCAGGTGGCCTTTGCCGATACCACCTATAGCGGGATTGCACGACATCTGACCCACGTGGTCGAGATTCAGCGTCAGCATCAGGGTCTTCGCGCCCATCCGTGAGGCGGCAAGCGATGCCTCGATTCCTGCGTGGCCCGCACCGACAACTATAACGTCGTATATCATGATTAAAGTGGCCGCAGTCTCAGAGGCATATATAAGTTACACTAATATTTACTATAAGTGAGCTAATCATTTGCCGATGCAAAACTCTTTGAACACAACGTCAAGAACGTCTTCGGTCCCGACTTCGCCGGTAATTTCTCCCAATGCTTCGGCGGCAAGCGCCACGTCAACCGCAACGATCTCCGGCGGCATCGAGGACAAAGCGCTCTTGCGCGCAGCGTAAAGCGCCTTGAGAGCCCGAGCAAGGGCCGCCCGATGCCGTTCGCGCGAGATTACGACGCCCGCTTCATGCGGCTCCGCAATTTTGTCGAGCAGTTGCGGGATCAGCTCGCCAAGCTCCTCAATGCCCTGGGCTTTGGTTACGCAAAACGGCAGTACCGGCATCCCGAGACCCGCGGCGCGCAAATCGCCCTCATTGATTACCGCCGAGAGGTCGCGCTTGTTGAGCAGCCCGACGCCACTGCGCCCCCGGCATTGTTCGATGACCAGGCGATCTTCGGCGTCGAGCGCCCTCGATGAATCGAAAACCGCCAGCAGCAAATCGGCTTTTTCGAGCGAACTCAAAGCTCGATACACGCCCATTCGCTCCACTTCGTCGGCGGTTTCGCGCATCCCGGCCGTGTCCTGCAAAACCAGCCTCCAAGCCCCGATTTGAACGGAATCTTCGATTATGTCGCGCGTGGTTCCAGGAATCGCGGTTACTATCGCCCGCTCCATCCCGAGCAGTAGATTCAGGATACTTGATTTGCCTACGTTGGGCTTTCCAACGATTGTCGCGCGCGCGCCTTCCCGAATCAGGCGGCCGCGATCGAAGCTGTCGTGCAATGTTGCAACATCCTTCGTTAGCTCCTCGATCGATGATGCAATCTCGCCACGCGGAGGAAGATCGATATCTTCGTCGGAAAAATCTATCTCGGCCTCCAGATGCGCCCTGATGGAGACGATCTTGTCCCTCAGATTCGTTATTCGCTCGCCTAACACTCCCCCCATTTGGTCGAGCGCGAGCTTAAGCGCCATCTCACCGCGGGCTGCCACGATATCCCCGATAGCCTCCGCCTCGGTCAGGTCGATCCGTCCGTTCAAAAAGGCTCGCCGCGTAAATTCGCCCGCCTCGGCCATCCTTGCTCCAGCGACGAGCGCAGCTCCGACGATTCTTCTCACCAGGTAGCTTCCGCCATGGCAATGGAGTTCCGCGACGTCCTCGCCCGTGAAGCTCCGCGGCCCAGGCATCACGACCGCCATCGCACGATCGAGCTCAGCGCCGCTATCCGGGTCGATTGCGTGGCCGAGGCTTAGTTTTCGCGGCTGCGGGATACCGGTCCGGGCCGCGGGTCGCCACAAAGCCTTCAGGATTCGGATGGCTTCCGGACCGGAAAGACGTACGATCGCGACCGCGCCCTGGCCGGGCGCCGTAGCTGGGGCAACGATCGTGTCGTGGACGTACACTGGATGCATCGAGAGCGTAGCATACCGGGCAGCGCCGCGGGACGCGGCATCCATCGTTTCCGGCTCGACCGACTCACCTCACACAAAAAAGACGGAGCCGCTTTTGACGGCTCCGTTCTCGGACCACGTTGGTCTTTTGCCCGCCTTACATGTCGATCATTGAGGCATCACATTCCCGTGGATTTTGGCGCCGGTGGTGTACGAGTTGTCGATCGTATAGGTGCCATACGCGGGCGTAGTGCACTGGTCTGGGTCGTATCCGACTCCCGAGACCGTATTGTGGATGAGCTTGTCGTTGTTGCCGACGTCCGAGATTCCAGCTTGGTAGGCACCGTTGCTGCAGTCATCATCGGACACGCTGTTGTTCACGACCTTGATGTTGGTGTGGCTGGTCGGAATTCCGAAGCTGAGGCCGTCGAAATCCTGAACCACGACTCCACTGTCGTTATCCGTCAGCTGATTGTCCATTATCTGGGTATCGGTCGTGTCGGGCGAAGGGCACAGGTTGAAAACGTCGCACCACGACGACCCTCCGACGACAAGAATGCCGGCGGAGAATGTGCTGCTGCCCGTGTACTGATTGTCAGACACCGTGTTCCGCATCACGGACGCGGTCGCGCCGTATCCAACTTCGATTCCATTTTGCGCGATATATGGGACCTCACCCAATCCCTTTACGATATTGTCCCGGATCTGAACCGACGTCCCGGAGCAACTCGCGACGATACCGCCCTTCTGATACGCGTACACGTCGTTGCCGGAAATGGTTCCGGTTGCGCTGCTCGCGGCGTCTGCGCACGCTCGGTAGTAGATTCCCACTCCGTGCTGCGAGCCATCAAAAGGACTGTCTCCAATTTCTTTGATGGTGCTGTTGGTGACGTCCACCGAGGTCGGGCCGTCATCGCCGTTGACGACCACGCCGAAGTACTTCGCGCCCGATATCGTGGCCCCGTCGACGGCCCCGTTTTCGTTTGCTCCGTAATAGACCCCGATGTCGCATCCGGTGGCATCTATAGTGCCGCTCACCACTCCCGTCGGATTAACCACTGCCGCGGTAAGATTGATACTGTCGCGGACGTAACCCGTCGGTGTGCAGGTGGTGGTGGCGTAAGCGGGCATCGCCGCCAGCGCCGCAACGGCGAATGCCCCGAGCATCGTTACGAAAAACTTGCTTTTCATGACTCCCCTCTTTCCCTCGCTTGATTATGAAATGAACCCACTGGCAAATTGCGGCGCCACGCGACCAATCTTCCCCAGAATAAACCAAGGAGGAGCACGTTCAGTTGCGGCAGATCTAGAAAGCGTGTTTGCCATTTATTTATATTTTATGACCCTCATATTCGCACTATCTGATTCGACGAGACTATCTACGCACACGCTCGTCCTATTAACCAACGAATCGGCCTAAATCTCATGTCAACGGCTGACCGGAGCGCCGGAATAGGGCAGCCTTGGAGAAATCAACGAGGGTCGATCGGTCGGAGTGCCCCTTTTTCGCGGTTTTCGAGTCCGAAAGGCCTCTGTTCGCGCGGTTTCGAGACCGACGTACTTGCCCCAGTCGGCTCCATATGGTTCGATAGTTCGTTCGGAATTCAGACGGGCCTGCGTCGTACGTAGCATCTGATTTCGAGTCCGGCCCGGTTACGGACCGAATACTCGTTTACCTTGGTCAAGACCGATGAAAAGGACCTACCAACCTCACAATCGCCGACGAAAACGGACTCATGGTTTCCTGTCACGGATGGCAAGCCCGGGCGGACGCAACATCCTGAAGCGCCGACGCGCGAAGGGGCGCCATCGCCTGACCGTAACCATTCCGCCCAAGCAGCCCGGTTAAACACGACCTCACGCCCGACGCAGAGCTTTTCGCCTGCCGATCGCCTTCATCGGAGCTTCGAGTTCCGCCGTCTGAGAAGAAGCGGCGCACGCGTGCAGAGCGACCATTTCGTGGTGTATGCTGGAGAGCTTAAGGGGGACAACCATTCGCGGCTCGGGGTCACTGTTTCCCGCCGGATAGGCAACGCTGTGGTTCGAAATCGACTCAAGCGCCGGGTACGCGAGTGCTTTCGACTTCTGCTGCGGCCAGCAGTACCCGCCGGAACATCCTTATTAGTGATCGCACTACCGGGCGCGGGCGAACTGAAGATGTCGGCAGTCACTGCCGAGCTTGCCGCGGCGACCCGGAACCTTATGAACAAATCACGCAAAGGCAGAGGCTAGTCAGGATGGCCGCCGCTTTGCCCAAACACGCCACCAACCTGGTTGAAGGAATTCCGCGGGCCCTCGCACTGGTCGCGCTTCGCTTTTACCGCTTGTTCCTTTCGCCGATGCTGGTGGCACTTTTTGGGCCTGCCTGCCGCTTCGAGCCCAGCTGCTCAGTATACGCCGCCGAGGCGATTCGCGAGCACGGAATCCTCAGGGGCGGATTGATGGCGGCTCGGCGGCTTGCCCGATGCCATCCCTTGGGCGGACATGGCTTTGACCCTGTGCCGAGGCGCGCCTCGGCCGAGCGGGTTCCTGACTAAGGAAAACAGAGTTTGGATACCAGCAGAGTTGTTATCGCGATTGTTCTTTCGTTGGTCGTGGTCTTCGCGTACCAGGAACTCGTCGTCAATCGCCTTTATCCTCCGCATCCCAAGCACGAACAGGCGGCCAGCCCCGTTCCGAGCCCAAAAGCCAGCGCGGTTGCGACCGCTGCGGCTCCCGGACTCAAGGCTGCGCCCGGTCCGACGCTCGGTCAGGCACCGCTGCCCCAGGCAGTGACCGCCGCGCCGGTACGTCAGATAGAGGTCGATACCGACCTTTTCAAGGCCGACTTCACAAGTCG
>JBJKQX010000085.1:0-4696 GCA_046704965.1 Binataceae bacterium (SeqCode) | reverse complement strand
AGCGCGGCTATTGCCGCTTCCTGGACGGCCTGGAACGGGCCTGAGTCCATGTTGGTCTTTACGCGGCCCAGAGCCCCAACCAGCGCCTCATTGCCCACCGCAACGCCTATCCTCCACCCGGTCATCGCATAGGTCTTGGAGAGCGAGTGAAATTCGAATGCGCATTCGCGCGCCTCGGGTATCTCAAGGACGCTGGGTGCTTGATATCCGTCGTAGGCGATTTCCGAGTATGCGAAATCGTGGGCGAGAATGATCTCATTTCTAATGCAGAAACGTGCGGCTTCGGCGAGAAAGTCCTTCCCCGCGGTGGCTGCGGTCGGATTGTTCGGATAGTTCAGCCACATGAGTCTGGCGCGCCGGGCGATCTCGGGAGGTATCGCGGCCAGATCGGGAAGAAATCCGTTCTCCTTGCGCAGCGGCATGAAGTAGGCCTCGCCGCCGTTGAACGCGCATCCCGAGAAATAGACCGGATAGCCCGGGTCCGGAATCAGGACAATATCGCTCGGATCGACCACTGCGGTCGCGAAATTGGCGATTCCTTCTTTCGAACCGATCAGCGCACAGGCTTCCCGTCCCGGATCGAGTTTCACGCCGAACCGGCGCGCGTACCAGTCGGTCGCGGCCGCACGAAAGCGATCGAGGCCCTGATAGTCAGGGTAGCGATGGTTCGCCGGATCCTCGGAGGCGCGCTTGAGTGCGTCAACTATGTAAGCCGGGGTCGGGAGGTCGGGGTCGCCGATGCCGAGGCTGATTACGTCGACGCCGTTGCTCTGGAGTTCCTTCTTCAGACGATCAAGCTCGGCAAAGAGGTACGGTGGCAAAAGACCGAGCCTTGAGGCGGTGTGAATATGCACAGACGCTTTGAATCTCCGTTAGTGAGATTCTTCAGCTAACTAACACACTTTTGGAGGCTCGGAAACCGGGCGATTCCGGGCCGGGTCGGCTTCCGGGGCGGCGCGTGAACCAAATGGCAGGCCCTGTATGCGAGACAGGCCGGTGTGGATGTCCGGCAATGGGAAAGTTCGAGTCCTGATATCGAGTTGTCTCGAAAAAAATTGAATTGCACGAAAACCCCTGTCTCGACGATATCAATCAACCGCTCGGGTGCGCCCGCCGCAGGCAGCGTCGGGCAATGATCTTGAGGTTTTATTACTTTTGCTTGATCGCGAGAGTCGGTGGTGTTAGACACTTTAACCGTTCGAAAATCCGATTGTCCTCAGGACATCGGGTGTTCCCTGTGGATCGAGTCTTGTGACCCTGTTTGTTTACGGCCTCTTGGATTTCTGTGGCCCTGTATATAGTGCGGCCTCGGCGCCTGCGGGCGCTCCTTGGGTCTTGCGGCGGTCGTCACAAGCCCGCGACGTGGTCGGGGTTTTGCCGGCCGAAACTGGAACATGAACCGCATAATTCTGCTGCTCGCAGCCTCGTTGATTGGTTTAGGACTTGTTGTCTGGGGCTTCTCGCAACGCCCGTGGGCACCCAGGGAAGGAGTTCCTCAGCCCATCCCTTTCAGCCATAAGATTCATGCCGGGTTGGAGAAGATTCCATGCCAGTACTGTCATGAGTACGCGCGGCGCTCCGAGACTGCGGGCGTGCCGCCGGTGGAGCGATGCGTCGGATGTCACGGCGGCGCCGTCGTAGGTGGAATCAAGCCGGTCACGCGCCCGTGGATGGATCACAAGCAGCCGCCGTTTGAGATCCGCTGGAACCGCGTATACACGCTTCCGGACTTTGTGCGCTTCAGCCATCGGCCCCATATCGCGGCTGGTATCAAGTGCCAGACCTGCCACGGACCGGTTCAGGACATGAATCGAATCGAGCCCGTCCATGAAATCAATATGGGGTTCTGCGTCACCTGCCACACCAAGCTTGGCGTCCCCACTAACTGCGACATCTGTCACTACTGAACCGAGAGAACCATGTCAGAGGGCTTTTCCAGGCGTTCCTTTCTGAAGCTCGCGGCGACCGCGGGAGCGGCTGCCTTACCCGGATGTGAGCCGGCCGCGAGAAAGCTTATTCCCTATGTCGTTCCGGATGAGAACGTCATACCGGGGGTTCCGCAGTTTTATGCAACTTCCTGCACGGAGTGCGGGGCCGGATGCGGCACCGTGGCGCGTATCCGCGAAGGGCGGGTCATCAAGCTCGAGGGCAACCCTGCCAATCCTATTGGCCAGGGCACCATATGTGCCCGTGGACACGCCGCTCTGCAGGGAGTGTACAACCCCGATCGACTGCGCAACCCGATGCAACGCACCGCGAGCGGGGCGCTTAAGACAATTTCCTGGGAAGAAGCCGACAAGCTGCTCAACGACGCCGTAAAGGCGGCCTCCGCCAAGGGCAAGAACCGGGTTGCATTCCTGGGCCAGGCCCATCAGGGGCCAACCCTGAGAAAGATCACCGAGGCATGGCTCGCGGCCTACCAGTCGAATCGTGGAAATTTCTATGAAGCGATAACCGACACGCCGGCGCGCGACGCGGCCGAGATGTGCTTCGGTCGTCGTGACCTTCCCGTCTATCACTTGGACAAAGCCGAGGTGCTGATCTCGTTCGGTGCGGATTTCAATGAAACCTGGCGTTCGCCGGTTGAACTTGGCCGCCAGTATGGCGAGTTTCGCGCCCCCAAGACGCGACGCGGCAAGCTGAGTATCGGCTATTCGTATTACGTTTCTCCCCGCTTCAACGTTACTGCTGCGCGATGCGACGAGTGGGTCTCCGTACCTCCGGGTGCTGAGGCGGCGATAGCGCTTTCCGTGCTCCACGTCGTTCTCAGTCAGGGGTGGGTTTCGCCCAATGCGCAGATCAACGTGTCGGATCTGAAGAATTTCGTTTCTTCATACGATCCCGCTTCGGTCAGTCAGCGGACCGGGGTTCCGGTCAAGATGATCGAGGCGATGGGAGAGCGCTTCGGCAAGGCGGACGGAGCGGTCGCGCTGGCTGCAGGGGACGATCCCGCAACCCATGCCGCCGCGTACGTTCTCAACGCGGTTACGGGCAATCTGGGTCGCACCATGGAGTTTCTCGAGGGTGCGCCGCCGGAGCCGGAGAGCGGCTCGAACGACATAGTTTCTTCGCTCGAATCGATGCGCAACGGCGCCGTCGACGTGCTTTTTGTCGCGGAGACGAACCCGGTTTTCAGCATGCCCGCGAAGTGGCAGGCAGCCGAAGCCATTAAGAAGGTTCCTCTCGTCGTATGGGCTGGCGGGGTTCCTGACGAAACTGCCGCCCATGCTCATCTTCTGCTGCCGCTTCATCACCGGCTTGAAGACTGGCGTGACACTTTCCCGCGTGCGGGCGTGCATGGTCTGGGACAGCCTGTGATGCAGCCGGTGTTCTTCAGCCGTCCGCTGGGTGATCTGCTAATCGCTTCGGCACGCGAAAGCGGCGTCAAGGGCGCGGCGCCTTGGGAAAACGCCCAGGACGCTGTTCGCTCGGGATGGGAAAAGCTCAATCCCAAGGCTGCGAAAACCGATGCCGAGGGATTTTGGGTGTCTTCGTTGCGCGAGGGCGGCTACTTCGAGCCCACGACGGCGGCGCAAGTCACGCTCAATGTCTCGGCGCTTAAGACTTCGCCCGCCACGCGCGAGATTCCGAAACTGGCGCTGGCTGTCTATCCGCATCCCTTTTTGTATGACGGCCGCGGCGCCGACAAGCCGTGGCTTCAGGAGATACCCGAACCGGTCACCCAGCTGGTGTGGGACACGTGGGCGGAGATCCATCCGGAAACCGCTCGAAAGCATGGGATATCGAAGGACGAGATAATCGAGATCCGTTCCTCGGAAGGATCGATACGGGCGCCCGCCCTCATATCGGAGCGAGTTCACAAGGGTGTCGTATCGGTTCCGATTGGCCAGGGACATTCGGAGTTCGGCCGCTATGCGAAAGGGCGCGGCGCGAATCCTTGGGAAGCGCTCAAGGCCGGCCGGCTCTGTGTCGCGGTAACAATTCATCCGACGCACGAAAAGCGCGAACTGGTGTCGCCGCTCTATGGCGGCGGCCTGACCGGCGGCACGGAGTTGGGACGTCCGATCGTCGAGGCCATGACGGCCACCGAACTGGCCGACGGAGTGCAACCCAAGGAGTGGCAGGAGCCGGAACCTCCGGAGCCTTACGAGATGTATCCGGCCTGGAATTACCCGAAGCACCACTGGGGCATGACGATCGACGCGAACGCGTGCACGGGATGCAGTGCCTGTATCGCGGCGTGCTACGCGGAGAACAACGTGCCGTTCGTTGGCCGGGAAGGCGTTAACAACGGCCGAATCATGTCGTGGATTCGGCTCTCGCGATTTTTCCCGGAGAAGGGGTACGAGCATCAGCCGCAGATGTTCCTGGCGCCGATGCTCTGCCAGCAGTGCAATCATGCGCCGTGTGAGCCGGTCTGTCCGGTGTTTGCCTCGTATCACACGGCCGAGGGGCTCAACGGGCAGGCGTACAACCGCTGCATCGGAACCCGTTTTTGCGAGAACAACTGCCCATACAAAGTTCGTCGCTTCAACTTCTGGAAGCCCGAGTGGCCTGAACCGCTCAATTACCAGCTCAACCCCGACGTGACCGTGCGCGGGGCCGGAGTGATGGAAAAGTGCACCTTCTGCATTCAGCGCATCCGATACGCGGAGATAACCGCGCTGGTCGAGAAACGCCCGGTGCATGATGGCGAGATAATTCCGGCGTGCGCCCAGACCTGCCCGACCAATGC
>JBJKQX010000084.1:0-9623 GCA_046704965.1 Binataceae bacterium (SeqCode) | reverse complement strand
CTTGTCGCTGTATGGGCTTTGGTGGCTGCCGTGGGAAAACGTCCGGTCCGCGAAGTGCTGGAGGACGCTCGGGTTTACCTACCTGCAGATCAAGCGACACAAGGGCTTTCAGTGGAACATTCCTCTCAATGTGTTTGCCCACGGTCTCGCCGACGTGATCATCGAGACCTCGCCGCCCGACAACCCGCTTCGTCTCCTCCCACCGCCGGAACGATAGCGCTTTCTACTCGTCGCGCGCGCGATTGGCGGGGCGCGGCGGTCTTCTGCTAAACGGGGAGCGGGTATCGGGCGCCGTCCTGGCGCATAAGCGGGAGAGTTAAAGCAATGGATGAGGTTTTGGATCGCGACATTATCGAGGCCGTCAGACGCTTCGTCGAACGCGACGTGATTCCGGTCGCCTCCGACCTGGAGCATCGCGACGAATATCCCCACGCGCTCGTCGCAACCATGAAGGAACTGGGACTTTTCGGCGCGACTATCCCGAGCGAGCACGGCGGACTCGGAGTCGGCTTCGTTACCTACGCGCGCTTGATGGAGGAACTGTCGCGCGGATGGATGAGTCTGGCGGGAGTGATCAACAGCCATCTCATCATGGCCTTCATCATCGCGAATCACGGCACCGACGAGCAGAAGAGTTATTTCCTGCCCGCGATGGCGCGAGGCGAGAAGCGCGGCGGACTTGCGCTCACGGAGCCTCATGCAGGAAGCGACGTTCAATCGATTCGCACCGTTGCGAAGCGCTCGGGCGACAACTACGTGCTCTCGGGCTCCAAAATGTTCATCACCAACGCGCGCAACGGCACGATGCTGGCCGTCGCGGCCAAGACCAATCCCAACGCGGAGCCGGCCTACGCCGGTATCAGTATGTTCGCGGTCGAGAAGGGTGAGGGCGGACCCACAGTCAGCCGCAATCTGAAGAAACTCGGTTACAAGGGAATCGACACCTGCGAGGTGCTGTTCGACGACGTCGCAGTGCCGGCTGCAAGCCTTATCGGCGAGATCGAAGGGCAGGGCTTCAAGCAGGTGATGAGCGCGCTCGAAGTGGGGCGCATCAACGTGGCAGCACGGGCAGTTGGCGTTGCGCGCGCAGCCTTCGAAAGCGCGATCCGTTATTCGCAGCAGCGCACCACGTTCGGCAAACCGATTTGTCAGCATCAGGCGGTCCAGTTGATGCTCGCCGACATGGCGACGCGCCTTGAAGCGGCGGGCCTGATGGTCGCCAATGCCGCGCGCAAGAAGGACGCGGGCGAGCGATGCGACCTTGAGGCCGGGATGGCCAAGCTGTTCGCCTCGGAAGCGTGCGCGAAGATTTCGCTCGACGCGATGCGGGTGCTGGGCGGCTACGGCTTCATCAACGAGTTTCCGGTCGAGCGTTTCTATCGCGATGCGCCGCTGATGATGATCGGCGAGGGCACCAACGAAATTCAGTCGCTGGTAATCGCGCGCCGACTGCTCGCCATCCACGCCATCTGAGCGGTCGCCAATGGCGCGGACCGCAACGGCGTCGCCGAGCGAAAAATAACTCGGGCAGAGCGAGACGAAAGGTGGCACGCAACATCTACGATCAACCGGAGTTCTTCGCTGCTTACAGCCGGCTGCCTCGGTCGGTACGTGGGCTTGATGGTGCCCCGGAATGGCCGGCTGTTCGTTCGATGCTTCCGAACCTCGAAGGCAAACGCGTAGTTGACCTTGGATGCGGTTTCGGTTGGTTCGCACGTTGGGCCAGACAGCATGGGGCAGCGCGTGTCCTCGGAATCGATCTTTCGCAGAACATGATAAAGCGGGCCGAGACCGACACTCACGATTCGGGAATCGAATATGTGATTGCTGACCTCGAACACGTCGAATTGCCCGAGGCATCGTTCGACTTCGCTTACAGCTCTCTCGCTTTTCACTACGTTGAGAATTTCGACCGGCTGGCGAAGACGATATACCGCGCGCTCATTTCAGGCGCACAGTTTATCTTCACGATTGAGCATCCGATCTACATGGCTCCGACGCGCCCGGGCTGGTCGGTCGATCATGACGGTCGCAAGACGTGGCCGGTCAACCGCTATTCTGTCGAAGGTCAACGCACGACGAACTGGCTGGCTGAGGGCGTGGTCAAGCAGCATCGCACGCTCGGAACGACGCTGAACACGCTGATTGGCGCAGGCTTCATAATCCGGCACGTTCAGGAATGGGCGCCGTCCGTCGACCAGCTCGCCGATAACCCCGATCTCTCCGAGGAACTGGAGCGACCGATGATACTGATTGTATCAGTCCAACGCTGAGCCAACGTGGTCGGTCGCCAATCGGCGCGTCGACGCTGTGCGCGAGCGCGAACACAGAGTCGACGCGTTATAAGAACTGCGTATTTGAGTCCGATCGTCTCAGCTGTTGGCCAGTTCGTGCAGCGCCTGCGCGCATGCGACCGGCTGCGTGAACATCACTTCGTGTCCGCAATCGATAAATCGTATCGTGGGATTTTTGAGACGACCGGAGAATGTCGGATGCCACTGCGGCTCGCCGTCGGGCACAAGGTCCTGCTTGCAAACCACGTAGCTGTGCGGCACCGGAGCCTCGTGAAAGGCCCTCATCGCAACCGGCGTCACGAGAGGCGCGATCGGCTGCGGGCATAGTCCGGACATCACGAAGTCCTGCAACTCGCGCGTGCCGTCCTGGATGAAGTATTGCCTGAACTGATCGGCCATCGCCTCGATCGGAAGCGACTTGTCCGGCCGCGAGTTGGCGAACTCGATCAGAGCCTTGGCCCTGTCGGTGGTCGGATCGATTGCGGCCTCGCCGTCGTTGACCACGAACGCGCTGACGAAAACCACGCGCTTGATTCGCTCGGGGATACGCGCGACGACACCCGGCAGCACAAGTCCGCCCATGCTGTGACCGGCCAGCACGAAGTCTCGCAAATCATGGCGCTCGATGAACTTGACCACCCCGTCGATATACACGTCGAGCGTAACCTTGGCGCGATCGGAATGGTCGTTGCCGTGGCCGGGCAGGTCTACGGCCCATGACCTGTCGCCAAGTTTGTCGAGATGATTCATCACTCCGGCCCAGCACCATGCACCGTGCCAGGCACCATGAACGAAAACGAAATTATGAGACAAGATTGCGACCTCCGATCGAGCAAAACATGATTCGACTGTCGCGCTGGAATAATCACATTGTGACCCGAGCGCGCAAGCCGCGCGGGCACGGATCCTGCTTTTGATCACGCTCGGGAGAAGCGTGCCCTAATGCTTAACGGCTTTAATTTGGCTGGGCGGGTGCGGGATCGGTCGCTACGACGCGCATCACTTCTCGTGTTGGTTGCTGCAACGCTGTTTTCCTTCATTCACGGAGGACAGCTTATTAACGGCCAATTCGCGGAGAATCTAAGCAGCCTGCGCGTCGCGATGGCCCCCAGCGCCGCTCCCGAATCCGCTCAGCCCGCTTCATATGTCACGCTTCCGACCACTGCTCAAACCGGGGTTGCAGCCTTGCAACCGGACGGCATCAACGTGACTGGAGCCAGCAGACAAGCAACAGCCCGCGTCTCTCGGGTCGGGCCGTTTCGCGGCACCAAAGGACGGCTGATCGCCGGCCTCGTCGTTCTGCAGGCTTTGCACATGCGTCGCTGAGATTGAGCTTCGATCGGAGTTGGGCGTAGTAGCTAACGCACGTCAGGGAGTGTGTCGCGCATACGGTGCGCCGCAGAGCGCGCCTCGGGGTGATTAACTCACTCGCGCGATCGCGCTCCTCGGGGTAATCGCAGCGCGCAAGCTACGCATTCCCGACCGCCGGCCAACGTAAACCGCTTCAAAATTCAGCGCAGAAGCACCCACGGGCGTATCGCGAGCCGAATATTGGTCGGCCCCGAAAGCGGTTTGACCGCACTCGCGGATGCCTCAAGTTCCGATCGTAGCGAGGCCGGAGGCTCACTCGCGAACACCCGATCCCAGAGTTGGCTCGTTACGCCGAACCATGCGTTGGGTACCCGCCGATGGTGCGCCAGATGACGCGCGCGCAAGCGCGCCTCAATAGCGGTTCGCGGCTCGCAGAAATGTATCCGGTAATGCTCGGCTTCATACAGCGCGAAGCCCGTCATCATTCCCATCCAGAAAATCGTCAACAGACCAGGACCCAATAAAGCGAGCGCCACGAGCGTAATAATCGCAAGCGGAAGCCACGCGCCAATCGTGAACACCGCGTGCGGATCGCGATGATGTGCTTCGTGGAGCGGGGTCGCGAAAGTACGAAAGCGATGACTGAGCAGACCGTGAATCACGTACTCGACCAGCGTCCAAACGAACAGTCCGAGTGCGAACACGATCAAAGTCGTCGCGATTCCCATGGTTTCTCTCTAGAGCGGGTATTTGTTTGCGCGTCGAGGCATTATAGCATTCCGTGACGCGATTGTGTCCGGGAGAAAAAGACAACAGTTCATAATTTCCATGTGCACTGTCGCGAGAGGGTATTCTCATTCGCCTTTCGCGCCGCCGAAAGCGAAAAGGGATGAAAGCGGACGGAAAGCCTTGTATGGTACCTTAACAAGAGCTTTGATTTTTCGCTGAATTTCGCTCTTCCAAAATCGTCGGATTGATTATGCGAGGCACGATTAGGGTACTGGCCGAAGGCCGGCGGCCCGGTCTAATTCCTGTCAGGAGGACTTCATGGTCAAGAAGATAGGCGCCGTAATGGTCGGCGTCCTTATCGGGCTCGTTATAGCCTTTGCACGAGCAGGAGCTTTTCCGTTCTGGGGCTCTTCCAGCCAACATAAGGACACGCCCAAGGCCGAAGCCAAGGCCCCCGCCAACAATCAAATTGCCGAGAGTCATGCGGCCAAGGCCCTCGAGGCGCAGCCGGCCAGTCAGGCCGAACCCGCCGGTCGCGTCGGCGTGATCACGAGCTTTGCGCCCCTGGTCAAGCGCCTGAAACCCACCGTCGTCAATGTCAGCGTTGTCCAGAACATCAAGGTTCACGGCTTCAGTTTCGGTTTTCCGTTTGGACCGCCCGAAGGCGGACCAGGTCCGGAAGGTCCGGGCGGCCCGGGACCGCAGCAGGGACCTCAGCAAGGTCCACAGAATCCGTTCCGGTACTTTTTCGGACAGCCGATTCCGCCGCATGAGTACAAGCAGTACGGACTCGGCTCGGGAATCATCGTTTCGCCCGACGGTTACATCCTCACCAACAACCACGTGGTCGGAGGCGCGTCGGAAATTCATGTGAGGCTGATGGACGGTCGCGAGTTCAAGGCCAAGGTTATAGGGCGTGACCCCAAAACCGATCTCGCGCTGATCAAGATCAAAACCAAGGACCCTCTGCCGTACGCCGTTCTCGGCAACTCCAACGACGCCCACGTTGGTGACTGGGTGATAGCGATCGGAAATCCGTTTGGATTCAACCTGACCGTAACCGCCGGAATTATCAGCGCCAAGGGACGCGTGCTGGGCGGCAGCTACGACCAGTTCATCCAGACCGACGCGGCCATCAACCCCGGTAACTCGGGCGGTCCGCTGTTCAACACTGCCGGCAAGGTCATCGGAATCAACACCGCTATCTACAGCCGCACCGGTACGTTTGCCGGAATCGGTTTCGCCATTCCCTCGGACCTCGCCGAGCACGTGATGGAGCAGCTCAAGCAGTACGGCCACGTGATTCGCGGATGGCTCGGTGTCGAAATTCAGCAGGTTACCCCCGACTTGGCCAAATCCTTCGGACTTCCGAAGCCTGAAGGGGCGCTGGTCGCGATGGTGGTGCCGAATGGTCCGGCCGCCAAGGCAGGAATCAAGCGCGGCGACGTCATCCTTGAGTACAACGGTCAGCCCGTGAAGACCGAGCATGAACTGCCACAGATGGTCGCGGACACCAAGGTCGGAAAGGAAGTCAAGATAGGCGTCCTGCGCAACGGCAAGCGCGAGACCATCAGCGCCAAGATCGGCCAGCTCAAGGAAAAGCCGCTTCAGACCGCCACTGCGGAGGAACCCGGCACTAATTGGGGCATGCAGGTTGGCGAGATAACCCCGCAGATCGCCAGTCAGTTGCACCTCCATGTCGACAAGGGCGTGGTTGTTCGCAACGTTGCACCGAACTCACCCGCGGCCGATGCGGGGCTGCAGCCGGGAGACGTGGTGCTTGAGGTGAATCGCCACAAGGTCGAGTCGCTCAACGACTTCCTGAGCGAAGTGAAGAAGGCCAAGGCGACCCACAAGCCTACTCTGTTGCTGGTGCAGCGCGGCAAAACCACGCTTTACACCGTCGTCAAGGGTTAGAGCGCGGAACAAGGCAAGTGATGCCCGGAGCGGCGTCCGCGATGCGGGCGCCGTTCCGCTCTTCTGAAACCAGGGCCGACCGCTGATGAGGCGGTCGGCTTTTGTCGATGCGCGTTGGATGCTACCCGTTCTTCTGAGCGATGGAGGCAGCAAGAAAGTGCGACGTTTTAATTGCAGGTACCGGCCCCGCCGGACTCGCGACCGCGCTGTACCTTCTGCGCGCACGTCCTGAGCTTGCTGGTCGCGTCGTCGCGCTGGAGAAATCGCGCCATCCCCGTTTCAAGGTTTGCGCCGGCGGTCTTATTCCGAAGACCATGCTCGCGCTTGAAGAACTCGGCCTTTCGCTCGACGTGCCGGCAGTTCAGGTGCTTCGCGGAATCGCGCGAACCGAGATTGGCGACGTCGACATGTTCCGCGGCGACGCGCTTTGCACTGTTATCCGGCGCGACCAGTTCGACGCGCGTCTTGCCCGCGCGGCTACCGAGCGCGGGTTAGAAATAATCGACGAATGCCGCGTGACGGACGCCGAGCAGTCCTCGCGCGGTGTCAGGGTCGCAACCGCTCGGGGCGTTTTCGAATCCGAACTTCTGGTGGGCGCCGACGGCTCCGGCAGTCGTGTCCGTTCGTGTGTGTTCGGCGCCGAAAAGGAATCTGTCGGACGCGCGATCATGACCGATATTCCGATTGACCCCGAGCGTGCGCCTGACTTCATGGAGCAGCGTTACCGTTTCGATTTCCGCTGCGTGCGCGCAGGTGTCCGGGGTTATGCATGGTCGTTCCCCTGCCTTATCGGCGAACGGCCGCATCTGAACGTGGGAATCTACGATCAGCTTCCGCCTCACGGTGGCAGCGTCGCGCCGCACGGCCGACTGATGATTGACGAATTGCGCGCGGCGTTTCCGCAAATGAACCTTCAGGCTTTTGCCACCGGCACCAGGGATTTCAAGGCATTCCCTATCCGATGGTTCAGACGATCCGACCGTTTCGCGTCGGGCCGGGTGATGCTCGCTGGCGACGCCGCCGGAGTCGATCCCCTGATGGGCGAGGGCATTTCATGCGCGTTCGAGCACGGGAAACTGGCCGCCGAGGCGATCGCCGCCTTTCTTGACGGCGACTCCGAATCAATAGCGCGATACGATCGCGAACTGCACGACGGCGCGATCGGTCGAAAGCTCGGCAAGCTCGCATTCGCAGCGCGCCGTTTCTACGGCCCGAATCACAAGTGGTACTTCCGGCTCGCCGGACTCAACCGCAAGGCGCAGCAGGTCGGAGTCGACTGGTTCAACGGCGCGGACCGTTTCGACGAACTTCCTGTGCGGAGTTTGATCGCGAAATGGGCGGCGGCGGTTCTGTTGGGTCGCCCTGTGCGGTAGGATTTGTCGGGCTACCTGCGTACCGCCCTGAGCTGGCAAGGATTTCTGATTCGCGCTGAACGATGCCCAAACGGAACCGGAAACGAAAACCCCAACGTCAACGTCGCGCACGCCGTCGCGCGCCGCTGCTGCGTCGCGGATCTCTCCTGCTCGTGCTCGCGACGGCGCTGGTTATCGCGGGTTTCATAACGCGGCGCGTACTCGTTCCGCGTGCGATTCATTTTCTGCAACACCGGCCGGTTTCCCGACCGGCAGTCCTCGTACCCAACACTGCGCCGGTCGAATCCGGTCCCGCGCCGCATCTTGAAAAACCCGGCGGCGTCGCGCAAGCGGTCCCAGGTGACGGCGCGCATGGCGAGCATACCACGCCCACAGATACGATTACCGAGCATGACCGGCGTGCGCTCGACCGGATACTGCGCGACAGGTCAAAATAGGCATTGATGAGTTCGCGGATTTCGCTGGTCGATGATCTTGGCTTTCGGATTGAACTAGAACGTCCACCGCAGAGAATCGTTTCTCTGGTTCCGAGCTGGACCGAAACGGTATTCGGCGTCGGTCTCGGTGAACGAATGGTCGGTGTCACGCGCTACTGCGTGGAACCCGCCGACGGCGTCGCGCCCCTACCGAAGATAGGCGGCACCAAGAATCCCGATATCCGCGCGATCGTCGATCTCAGGCCGGATTTCGTCATCGCGAATGCCGAGGAGAATCGGCGCGAGGACGTCGAGCAATTGCGCTCACACGAGATCCCGGTCTTCACCACCTATCCGCGTACTCTCGCCGGCGCCGCCGAAGACATACTGAAACTCGGACACGCGCTCGGATGCGACGCGGAGATGGATGCGCTCGCACGGGAAATCATACTGAGCGTGAGCGAAATTGAAACCGCGACGGGCGTATGGAGCAAGCTGCGGTTTCGCGTCTTTTGCCCCATCTGGAAAAACCCGTGGATAGCCTTCAACGCCGACACTTACGCGCACGACGTTCTGCGGATGCTCGGGTTCAACAATATCTACGCTTCGGCGGGCGACCGGTATCCGACGACCACGCTCGAGGAGGCGATCGATCTCAGACCCGACGTGGTGCTGCTGCCCGACGAGCCCTACGAGTTCAAAGATCGCGACGTGGATGAATTGAAGAAGCAGCTTCCGCCGCCGCTTTCGCGCCGGGTGCTGGTTGTCAACGGACGCGACCTGCACTGGTACGGGATCCACATGGTCAATGGGCTTAAATCTCTGGCGGATCGACTCGTCCGTATGCGCGCGGCGATGCTCTGAATCGACCGTCGCCCGACCCGGCGCGTTTCGGTTGCGTTTGCGCCGAGCACGCAAAACGATTTAAACAATTCGCGTCGAAAGTGTGAAAACATTTACGCCTGATCGAAAGAGGAGAGGATTATGCCTTCGGCAGCGCCCCTTAGCGGAATAAAAGTACTCGACCTGACCAAACTCGCGCCGGGTCCGTTCTGCACGATGATTCTCGGCGACCTCGGTGCCGACATCATAAAGATCGAGGAACCCGGTCCGCCCACCGGACGGCGCGCGCAGCAGGCGGGCGCTGCGGGAACCCAGGGACCGGTGACCAGCTTCAGCGGTTCACCGTACAACGCGCTCAACCGCAACAAGACGTCGATCGGACTCAACCTGAAGAGCGGTCCCGGCAAGGAAATTTATTACCGCCTCGCGCAGCGCGCCGACATTGTCGTCGAGGAGTATCGGCCCGGCGTCGCCAAGCGTCTGGGCATCGATTACGAGACGCTCTCGGCCCGCAATCCGCGTCTCATCTATTGCGCGATTACCGGCTTCGGGCAGGACGGCCCGTTCCGTAACCTGGTCGGTCACGACCTGAACTATATCGCAACCGCCGGTGTGCTCTCGCTGCTCGGGCGTCCCGGCCAGCCGCCGACAATCCCGCACAACCTGATCGCCGATTACGCGGGCGGCGGGATGCATGGCGCGATTGGCGTCCTCGCGGCGCTGGTTGCCCGCCAACAGAC
>JBJKQX010000083.1:0-3848 GCA_046704965.1 Binataceae bacterium (SeqCode) | reverse complement strand
CGGATAACCGAAGGCGCGGTAAGGCCGATGCGCTTCGGGGCGCGTCAAACGGAAGATAAAGACGGCGCTGACGGTAAACACGTAAAATAGCAACTGGGCAAACATCACGTAATCCAGAAGCTCGGAGTACGTACCCGAGAGCGTTAGAACCGAGGCCCATATCCCTTGGAGCACCAAAGCAAACGCGGGCACACGCGCGGCATTGAGCCGTCCCGCTGCCGGAAAGAACACCCCGTCCCGCGCCATCGCGTAAATCACTCGCGAGCCGGTCAAAATCAAACCGTTGGCGCATCCAAACGTCGACACCATCACCAGCACCGCGGTTATTGCCGCGCCCGCCTCGCTCCACACCATCCGCATCGCCGCCGACGCGACCCGGTCTGAAGTCGCATGGGCGATACCGCGCGAAAAGATTTCCGGTGCATTCGACACTCCGCGCACCGGAAGTTCGCACAGGTAAGAGACGTTCGTCAGCAGGTAGAGAACGATTACGACGCCAGTTCCGAGCGCCAGTGCGAGCGGCAGATCGCGCCGCGGATTTTTCACCTCCGAACCGGTGAACGTGACATTCGCCCACGCGTCGGAGGAAAACAGCGCGCCAACCATCGCCGCACCGAACGCAGCGGCGAACGGAAGCGAAAGCGTCCCCGAACCAAAAAACGCCGACGCGCCGGAGAAGTTGAGCCTAACCGCTTCGGTGTTTCGTGCAAGCACGCATCCGACCACGATTATCAGCAGGAGCGAGAGAACCTTGGCGACAGTGAAAAGGTTCTGTACCAGCTTGCCCAGTTCGAGTCCGCGCAGATTGGTCCAGGTCAGGACAGCGATAACCGCAATCGCGCCAAGCCTTTCGCCCGATAGCCCCACGCTGCCAAGGCCGAACCAAAGCCTCGACCCGAGCGCGGGCCACAGGACTCCGCCGAACTTCGCGAAGGCTACCGCGACCGCCGCCACCGTGCCGGTCTGGATGACCAGCAGCAGCGTCCATCCGAACATAAAGGCGAACAGTCCGCCGTACGCCTCGCGAAGGAATACATACTGGCCGCCCGCTTCCGGCATCATGGCTGCGAGCTCGCCGTAGGAGAGCGCGCCCGCGATAGTCATTAGACCGCTTGCAACCCACACGGCAAGCAACGCCGCGGGCGACCCGACGTGACGGGCAATATCGGCCGATACGATGAAGATACCGGACCCGATCATCGAACCGGCGACGATCGTCACCGAATCGAACAGCGAGAGTTCGGGTTTAAGCCCGCCCTGCGTTCGCTCATTGACGATGGATGCAACCTCGTCCGCCATTGCCGCCCTATGTTAGCAACGTTGTCGTGACCTGCCGCCATCGTCGATGCGTTTGGGGCGTTACCCTGATACTTTCATCGCCGCCGCCCGGCACTTTGGCCGATCGCTGAAGGAGGTTAACTCGTGGCAAAGCGACACTGGCGCGTCCGATGACATCCCGCGCCTCGCGCCGACGGTCGACGCGCGCCGAGGACTGCCACGAACGTGGAATGTCTTAACGAGGAAGCTCCGCGCAGGCCAATCGCACCGTCGGGCCGGATGACACTCGTACACGCTCCCACCGAACTGCGCAAAAAATGGTGTTTACGAATGAATGCGCGAACCAAGCGCTATTCGCGCAGACGTCGAAGGTGGCTTGGGCGAAGACGACTCGGCCTCTACCGGTCGCGGCGGCGAATTTTGCTCCGGCTCCTGCGCGTTGCACGCAGAAGCCGGAGAAATGAGCCGGTTTTAAGGAGCAGCCGGGCTGGCGGCCGGTGAAGCTTCTGCCGCCGGACTGGTTTCTGCCATCGGCGTTGCTTCTGCCGCCGGGCTGGCTTCGGCCGCGGGTGACATCGTGGCTTCCGGAGCAGCAGGCGTCGTCTCTTCGTGCTTGCTACACCCCATAACCCCGACGAAAGTACACAGACAAAGCAAGAGCAGGACTTTGCGCATCGCTTCCTCCTTGGTACCTCGGTGCTTAACGGTCAGCGCAAAAGAAAACGCATCGAAAACGCACATTACTTTACAACAACTTTAACCGCAAGCGCAGCATTTCCAGGGGACACTTGGCGCGCCACTGACCTTCGCAGTACCCACTAGTGTTTTGATGAACGCTCCGATGTCTGTATCATCCCATCATTGCCCAAGTTGTTCCGGGAGGTCAGAGTTGGCTGAATCACGACGGTTTTCGGACGGTACGCGCACGACACACGCTCAAATGACGGAGCGAATCGTGGAACCTGAACTGGATATGCCTCGAACGCCTCCGCAAAGCTCGTCGTCGATCACGGACAATTTGCGCAAGCTGGTGAAATGGCTCGCTCCGGGCGGCGACACCCTCAAGGCTCCGATGCGGTCGGTGGCGCGCGAACTGGAAGAGGAATTCCCAGCACACGACCGTTGATGCCGCGAACGGGGCTTCGCGGCGAACGTGCACAGAGAAGGGGCGTCGATGGGCCAGATAGAGCGGTTAGCGAGCAACACTCCGTGGGAGCCTGTGTTTGGCAATTCGCGCGCCGTCAAAGCAGGCGAATGGCTGCTCGTATCGGGGACGACCTCGACCGACGAGCGTGGACTTCTAGTCGGCGCCGGACAGATGTACGTGCAGACGCGGCAGGCTCTGCTCAATATCAAGACTCACGTCGAACGTTCCGGACTTGGTATGGGCAATATCGTACGCACTCGCGTATTTACTACTGATATTTCGCGCTTCCAGGAAATCGCACGAGCGCACAAGGAAATCTTCGCGGGCGCGCCACCTGCATCATCTCTGCTTGAAGTGCGACGCCTGATACATCCCGACATGCTCGTGGAAATAGAGGCCGACGCATGGTCCGGCGGCGCGACCCAAGGCAATGCCGAAAGCGGAGCCAAAGCGCCCTCGCGGCGGACAGGCTCGAAAACACCTGTCGCCTCCAAGTCAAAGTCTAAATCAAAGCCAAGAACAAGCTCGCGATAGCATCGGCGCTCGCCCAAGCGGGCGTAGCCGAAATCAAAAGGTCACGGGCCACGCGCGACCCGCGCAGATCTCGTGGCTATCGATACGGGTGCGCGCGCTTGCGCACACCCGTGCATCTCTTTTGTTATGGCAACATTGCCGTCGCGTGGGCTGGAGCAACGGCGAGGGCCGAATGGAAAGCGCTCGTGGCGGCAGCCATATAGGGCTGCGGGTAGATTCCGATGAACAAGGTGCCGAAGGCAGCGAGCACTATAGCGGCGACCAACGCGGGCTTGGCGCTCAGTGACGGAACCGTCACACCGCCCTCCTGCATATACATCGCGACCACTACGTAAATGTAGTAATACGCGGACACCACACTGTTCAGCACGGCGATGACAACCAGCCATACGAGGCCAGCCGACAGAGCCGCGGAAAACAGATAGAACTTGCCGACAAATCCAGCAGACGGCGGGATTCCGACCAGCGAGAACATGAAAATCGCCATCGCAGCGGCAAGCGCCGGCTTGCGTTGGGCGAGCCCTCGAAAGTCAGTGATCAGGTCGCTGGGTTCGCCTGTCCGTTCGAGCGCGATTACTACGGCGAACGCGCCCAGGTTCATGACCGCGTACGCGATCAAATAATACAAAATCGCGGAACCTGCCTGCGCAACCGCCGCGGTCATTCCCACCAAAATGTATCCGGCGTGCGCGATGGCGGAGTACGCAAGCATCCGCTTTATGTTGGTCTGGACCAGGGCGACGATATTGCCGACGGTCATCGTGATCGCGGCAATCACCCAAAGCACCCATGTCCAGTCGGCGCTGATAGGCCCGAAGTGGGCAAGGAAAATCCTGAGGAAGGCGGCAAAGGCCGCGATTTTCACACCGGCCGCCATGAATGCGGTAAT
>JBJKQX010000082.1:0-2602 GCA_046704965.1 Binataceae bacterium (SeqCode) | reverse complement strand
TCTACACGCGCGATCTTCAGGAGACCAACCTGATGGTCGAGCAGCGCGAAGACGCTCTTCGATTTTATTTCCTCGATCTGGAAGATTTTCGCCGCGTGCGCCACGTTTCGCGGCGGCGTCGGATGCTAAACCTGGTTCATCTGGATCGTAGTATCGGACGCTTCATGTGCCGGGCCGGAAGGCTGAATTTTCTCTATGCCTACGAGGGCGGTGAGCTGAGCCGCGAGGCTCGGCGGCGCCTGGTCGCCGAGTACATGGCGGTGCGCCAAAACGTGGAGCGCGGGCGCCGTCGCTTCTGGTCAATCGACGCTCCGGCGCAAAGCCGAGCACGAGCCTGAAGGGATACTTGCGCGATGGCATTTTGGCTGCGGGGTCGCGAGTACGAGCATCACACCGAGCAGGTCCACGTCGCGGCGGGGACGAGTCTTCGCGACTTGATGCTTGGCCTCAACGACGGGCTGGTGGCCTCGTTCGCGGTCACTTCGGGCGTCGCGGGCGCGTTCATTACGCCCGGGGTGGTCGTGATGGCTGGGTTGGCCGAGATGCTGGGTGGTGCGGTCTCGATGGGACTCGCCGCGTTCATCTCGGCGCGTTCGCAAATCGAGTTCTACCACAGCGAGATCGAACGCGAGCGGTACGAAATCGAGCGATGGCCCGAGCGCGAGCGCGAAGAGGTCAGAACGATTTACCGGCAGAAGGGTTTTTCCGGAAAGCTGCTGGAACAGATCGTCGAGCACATTTCGTCCGACCCCGAGCGATGGGCCAACGTGATGATGCGCGAGGAACTCGGTTTCACGGCCGAGTCATTCGACCCTCCGGTGCGCTCCGGACTGACCGTCGGCTTGTCATATCTGTTCGGCGCGGCGGTGCCTGTCATCCCGTACGCGTTCGCGCGGCCACCCTTGGGAATCATGCTCTCGGCAATCGCGACGATTCTTGTCCTGTTTCTGGTCGGAGCCGGGAAAACCATCGTGACGGCGCGGTCGTGGTGGCGAAGCGGACTGGAGACCATGCTGATCGGGATTGCGGCCGCCTCGGTGACCTACGTTGCCGGTCGCTTCTTCGGCGCGCATTGACGATCAGCGCTACGGATGATGGCGGCGTGCGTCCGTCACCCGGCATCGATCGGTTTGTATCCTCTCAGGTCGTATACTCGGCGTTAATACGGACGTAATCAAAACTCAGGTCACTGGTGAGAACGGTGGCTTCGCCGTTTCCCAGTTTGAGGTTGAGTTCGACCGGAAATTCGCGCTCGCGCATCCGCCGCCCGGCTTCTTCGAGCCCTTTTACGACGATCGCGCCGCGCGACGCGATTCTTATGCCGGCGACACGAAGTTCGAGCAGGTCGGGATCGAGCGCGACGCCCGCCGCCCCTGCGGCGGCGATGATACGTCCGACGTTGGGATCGCAGCCGAAGAATGCAGTTTTGACCAACGGCGAGTTGGCAATCTGACGCGCGATTCGCTCGGCGTCGATGTTGTTGCGCGCACCTCGCACCCGAACTGCCACCAACTTGGTCGCCCCCTCGCCATCGTCGACCAGTCCGCGCGCAAGCGTCGAAGCAACCGCGCTCAGTCCTTCGATGAAAAGGGCGCGGTCGCGCGCCGACATCGCACGGTTTTTCGCCGCGCCGCTCGCCATCAATATCACGGTGTCGTTGGTGGACATGTCGCCGTCCACGGTGATGGCGTTGAAGCTGACCGATGTCGCTTGCTTGAGGGCAGACTTGAGGAACGCGGCGGGTGGCGCAGCGTCGGTCACGATAAAGCCGAGCAGCGTGGCCATCCGGGGCGACAGCATCCCCGAGCCTTTGGCCGCTCCCGCGATTGTGACGCGGGTGCCGGCGAGCCGAAGCTCGACCGACGCTATCTTGGGTCGCGTGTCCGTCGTCATGATCGCGCGCGCGAAATCCCCAAGTCCGTCGTCGCTCAGCGTCTCGACGGCCCGGCGCACTCCCGCGCGATATTTGTCGAAGTCATAGAGATGCCCGATGACGCCCGTCGAGCACGGCGCCACCATCGTGTCGGGACATCCGAGCGCCGAGCCGACCGCGGCGCATGACCCGAGCGCGAGCCTGAGCCCCGCTTTGCCGGTGAAGCAGTTGGCCGAGCCCGAGTTGGCGATTACGGCCTGAAGCATCCCGCGCGTCATCCGCTCCTGCGTCACGATAACCGGCGCGGCCTTGACCCGATTCGAAGTGAACACTGCCGCCGCGCGGGCCGGACTTTCGGCCGCTATCAGCCCCAGATCCATTACCTTCGGGTCGGTCTTGAGTCCCGCGCTGACTCCGGAAAACCGGAAACCGCGGACCGGGACGGGCTCGCTGCGTACCTTCATTCACGCTCCTCCAGTGCGGCGTACTATACGAAGCCGCCCGAAGGGATCAAAGATTCGATGGTGAAAAAAGCGGATTTGCGGTGTCGAATCTGATGCGGTGAAAGCTCGATTGTCGGCCGCGTGGCCGTGAGGCTCAGTTTTCAAGAGCGATAGCGCGCGTCGTCCAAGCATAACGACGGATCGCGGTGCCGCTTCGACGCGGGCGCCACTTTTTTACTTGCCGTGACAGCGCTTGTATTTCTTGCCCGAGCCGCAGGGGCACGGA
>JBJKQX010000081.1:0-5465 GCA_046704965.1 Binataceae bacterium (SeqCode) | reverse complement strand
CGATTGGCGTCATCCGGCCACCATTGCGCACCGACAAGGTGGCCGCGTGAAGAACGCTCACCACGCGCAACCCTGAAAGACCGTCTGTACGGGGTATTGCCCCGGTTTTGATGCAGTTGACGAAGTGTTCGCACTCCGCGCGCAATGGTTCCTTTTCGTCGATGCGCGGGATTTGGATATCGCCGTAGCGGTACGAGTACTGAAAGTCGCCGAAGGTGTCGTAGTAGCGATGGACATCGACTCCTTTATCGTAGATACGAATTTTCTCCTGCGGAGCGGTGTCGTCGTAAACGAGCATCTTGCGCGAGCCGACAACCGTGGTGCGCCGAATCTTGTTCGGATCGAGCCAGCTAACGTGGATGAAAGCGATCACGCCGCGCGGGAAATGCAGTGTGAGCAGTGCCACGTCTTCGACCCCGCGCCTGTAGTGGCTCCGGCCGTTGCAGCTCACCGCTTCCGGGATCTGTCCGGTCGTCATCAGGATGATGGAGATGTCGTGGGTCGCGAGATCCCAGGCAACATTCACGTCATGCTGGAGAAGGCCCAGATTGGCGCGGGTCGAAGTGATATAGAAGATTTCCCCAAGCTCACCCGAAGCGATGATGTCGCGAAGCTTCAAGACCGGAGCACTATATTCAAAAGTATGTCCGACCATGAGTACGCGGTTACGTTCGCGTGCCAGTGCGACCAGATGCGCGGCTTCTTCAGGAGAAGCGGCGAGCGGTTTTTCGACCAGTACCGACTTATTAGCTTCAAGCGCACGCCGCGCGATTTCGTAATGAGTAGCTACCGGAGTGGCTACGACCATCGCCTCGACCTCGGGATCGGCCAGCACTCGATCGAGCTGCGAAGTGAGCATCGTGTTCGGATAAAGTTGCGCGATACGTTCGCGACGCCCCGCATCGAGATCGCAGGCGATCACGCGCTCGGCACATCCCATCTGGTTAAGATTCCTGACCCAGTTCGGGCCCCAGTATCCGAGTCCCACCACCGCCATGGCTGAAAGTCGCGAGGAAGCGACCTTGTGACCATTGGTGAGTGGGCTTCGATACGTCTCTGCGGTAACCTCCATCTTCACAACCTCATTCATCTCAGCAGTTTTCCTAGCCTTGCGGTGGCCGGCTGTGACGCTCCGTTCAGGATCACTCCGGCTACAGTCCGGTTTGCCGCTCTGAGCGCGGCGGTGGTCGTGTTAAGATCGCGCCGTTCCGTGTGGCCGTAGCGAACGACGAGCACGATAGGATCAGTCGGACGCGCAAGCGGCAGCATCCTCGCATCCAGCCTGCTTACGCCCAGATCAATGACTCCGACCCGGCATGAATTCACCATTGTGTCGATCTGTCTGAGCATCTCGTCCCGCGTCGCGTCGTCCGAGACGGGGCAACAACTCACCAACTCGAGCCCCGGCAGACCGGTCGAGCGAACTTGCAACATACCGTCGAGAATGATTTGGGAAAGTGCCTCGCGGTTCGGCGCGAACATGCGATGAAGCATGGGATGCCTGAGATGAGCGTCGACGAGCATCGTGCGCAGCCCCAGGCGCTGGCTAAGGTCTATTGCGAATGCGGCCGCAACCGCAGAAGCTCCATCCTGCGGACGGCATCCGGTGACGAATAGTCTCACCGCTTTATCCACCGCTGCGAGCGGAGCCAGGCGCTCGCTCAAACCGCGGATCGCACTATCGTTTGCCAGCGTTAGGGGCACCTGTGGGGAGACCGGCAGCGCAACAGGAGCAACGGGACTCAGGGTGCCCGCGCCGTTCGAGCCTGCAACGGAGTCGGCCGCGTGCCGTTCGGGGTCGTTCCCGTACGAACGTTGGCGAGCGATAGCGTTGTAATACTTGCCCACGGTCCGTTCACCTCTTCGCAGTCGCCAACCGGTTGGCGGGTATGTGTATGACCTCGCCGGGATAAATCCGGTCGATGTCGTTCAGTTGAGGGTTGGCAGCGATAAGCCGACCGACTTCATCCGGCGAGCCCAGATACCTGGTTGCGATCTTGGTCAGGCTGTCGTCATGGCGGACGCGCACATCGCGCGGAGCATCCGACTTGGTCGGCCTCGAAGCCGCAACATCGTTCGAAACCGCAGCAGGCTTCGACCCCGTCGTGTCCGTACTCGCGTGGCCAGAGGACGGCGTCCTCTGGAACAGGATCGGAGTCTCGTCCGAACCGAACTTGACGACGGAAGTCAAAGGTGGATCCGCCGAGGTCGTCATGACGTCGCGCGCTACGTTGTTCGCCTCACTGGTGACGGTGCGGGCAGACGCGGCATCGCGAGCGGGCGATATTACGTAAGAGGCGCCAAAGGCCGCTGCGAGCACCAAACCGGACAACGCAAGGGCCGTCAGTGGCCCCGGCAATCGAAAATGACTCGCCCGTGGTCGCAGCATCCTTGCGTCCGGTTGCTTTCCGGCCACCAAAAAATCCTTGTACGCCGCAACCGCCTCTTTTGCGGCGGCGATCTCGACTCGCGTTCTGCCTTCCCCGTACGCGAGCAGCATCGCGTTGTGACAGAGCACATTGATTCGGCGAGGCAGGCCGCCACTGTGGGCCAGAAGATAACTGATTGCTCGGGGGGCAAAGATGGTGCTCGTGTCGCTTCCTTTCTGGCGGACCCGATGCTCGACGTAGGCACGTGCTTCGGCTTGCCCCAGAGGATTCAGAATCGCACGCGCACCGATTCTTCCATTCAGACTGCGTGCCCTGGGAGCAGACAGGCGCTCGGCAAGTTCCGGTTGTCCCACGAGCATAATCTGGAGTCGCCGCTCGGCTGCGACATCGACATTGGAGAGCAAACGTAATTCCTCGAGGGCTTCGTCCGGCAATTCCTGCGCTTCATCAAACAGCAAGGCGATGCGTTCGTCGGGTCCGAGTCGATCGAGAGAAGTAGCCAGTGCTTTAATCAGTTCGCGCTTGCTGCCACCGTCCGCCTGTATTCCAAGTTGCTCCAGGGCCTCGCGCATCATTTCATCGAAACCCAGCTTTGGATTGCCCATATATGCGGCACGGACGTTGGCGTAATGCTGTGCGAGCACAGTAAAAACCAGTGTCGTCTTGCCGGTACCGGTTTCGCCCGTGAGGGCCGTGAGACCGCTGGGCTCGTTGGTCATGCCCCATTCGAGCAAGGCGAGTCCTTCCCGATGCTCCTTGCCGAGATAAATTGCGTCCGGAGCCGGATTGAATTGGAAGGGCGGGCCGCTCAGTCCGAAATGCTCGTGATACATGGCTTCCCTATTGCGCGTCCCTGAGAACCGCGACCGTCGACAGCCCGCTCGCCTTGGAAATCTCGACACTCGAGTACAGCTTTGAGTCGGATTTCTCCTCGAGGTAGACAGCCGCCAACCCAAGGGCCAGAGCGAGCAGAGAGCCGATGACCAGGTTGAGCCAGACCTTCGGAAAAGCCGGTTCGACGGGAAGGCTCGGCTCCTGCGCGATGCCGACGTTGAGAATTTGCTGGTTGTTCAATTGTTCGGCCGCGCGAGCCTCCTCGGCTTTGCGCAAGTAAGATAGATACGTCTGCTTCTTGGCCGCGACGTCGCGCTCAAGACGTTCAATCTCAAGGCCGGCGTTGGCCATCGTCGCGAGTTGTTCCTTTGTGCCGGCGATTTGTTTGGCGAGCGCGTCGCTCCCTGCCCCGAGCGAGGCCGCACTAGTCTTAGCCTGATTCAAATTAGTATCGAGGCTTACCCAGACAGGATTCAGATCGGTGCTTCTTTCCTTGATGACGAGATGTTTTTCACGGTTAAGAATCGCTTGGGCAGCCGCAATCTCGGCGTCGAGCTCGTGGATGCGCATACTGGTTGGCAGATAGCGGGTCAGAAGTTCAGCGCGCTTTGCCTTGAGCGTCATCACTTCGGGCTTGATCTTCTGCAGGGCCAGGTTCTGAACCGAGCTAACCTTCTCTTCAATTCGGTCTGGAGTGGCCCTGAGTTCCGTTCTGAGCTCAGCCACCTGCTGTTTGGTTGCAGAGAGCTCGGCCGCGTTCTGCGAGTATTGCAGCTGAAGTTTGGACAACTGGTCGACGAGTGCCGCCCGCTGATTGTTGATGTCGATGATTCCGGTCTTGGTCTCGTAGGCGTTGAGCCGGTTTTCGGCCTGGTCCAATTGCGCGCAGAGCGCCGCACTCTGCTTTCGAAAAAAAGCCGCAGCCTCAGGATCGTGCGAGATGCGCGCATGGTAGGCGAGATACTGGTCAATGAGGCGCTTGAGAAAAGCGTGAGACCACTGCGCGTCGTGGGACTCGAAGTCCACGTCGATTACGTTGGAACGGTTAATGACCCAGGCACTCAGGTGATGCGCCAGCTTCAGCGCCCACTCATCTTTCGCGCTGGCCGCTGGAATCCCGTGAAGTGACCGGTAACCGATCAAGGGTATGTCGAGCGCTGTGCTAAACAGGCTTTTTACGAAATGTCCTCCTCCATTATGGGGCACGGGGAGAGAGGCAATCGCGCGCCTTACCAGGTATGGACTGGTGAGCAGTTGGACTTCGGAGTTAAGATCCTGCTGGCTCACCGGATTGGAAACAACCGCGGGATTCTGTGGCGAAGACGTTTGCAGGCCGGGCGAAACAAGTAGCTGAGCGCGATTGTCCTGAACCAGGATTTCCGCGTGCGACTTGTAAACCGGCGGCCAGACCAGCGTGACCACCACTACAAGGGTCATCACGACGCCAACGACCAGCAGCAGCGTGGCACGGCGCCTGTAAACTAGGTCAAGCCAATAATCAACGTAGTGATTTGCCATCGGATTGCTCCTCACGCCCGAATCACAGAGGCACACCCATGTAGGGCTTTATTGGAAGCAGCCCGCGGATGTACTGCTTTACGAACAGGTCGACATTGGCTATATGGCTGCGCGGGACGACAATCACGTCATGTGGCATCAACCCGGCGTTGTCGCCGTCGCCCGGATGGTCAATTGCGGACGCCAGATCGAGCCGTACTCCCCGCGCGTTGCCACACGCGTCACGACGGATAAGGACGACGCTGCTGTCGGTCGCGCTCTCCGTGAATCCTCCCGCCTCCGCGATTGCCTGAAGCGCTGTCATTCCGTTGAGCAGCGGAAAAGCACCGGGATGCTTGACCTGCCCTTCGACGTAAACCTGTCGCGAGGGCATGTTTTTCACGCGCACGACCGCGTCGGGCGAACGAAGTTGGCTGGAATAGGCATTGTCAATTTCCTGGGCGAGTTGCGGCGCAGTGAGACCGGCGGCCTTGAGCTGACCAACAAGCCGCAGAGTTATCGTCCCGTCGGGGTTGACGCTGACTTGATCGTTAAATTCCGGCGAAAGATAAAAATTTATCGCCAACTGATCGCCCGGCTGAATCCGGTATTCGCTTGGATTGCTCGATACTCTCGCGTAGACGGCAGGCAGACAGGGCTCGGTGCCTGCCCTGGACGTCTGACCACCCGCCACGTCTCCTCGGGCGCCCGCTCCCGCCGAGCATCCCGACAACATCAGCGCCG
>JBJKQX010000080.1:0-6868 GCA_046704965.1 Binataceae bacterium (SeqCode) | reverse complement strand
CGGTGCAGTATCGACCGTCGCTCGCCGCGATGCGCGAGGCGATACGTGCGGCGCTTCTTCAAGTCAAGTTTCAGAAGAACCAGACGTTGCCGCAGCTCAATCTGAGCACCCAGTTCGGCATCACGGCGGTTGCGGGCGCTACCAGGTGTACCCCCAAGTTCGGCAACTTCGGCCCTCCGGCCAACTGTGTATCGAACGGCACGCCGGGCACTGAATTGCCGTTTAAGGGCACGTACCCGACGGCGCTGAACCGTCTGTGGAACTTTACCTACTACAACTACGCAGCGGTGTTGTCGTTTCAGATGCCGCTCGACAACGCGTCAGCCAAGGCCGAACTTGCCCAGGCTCGTATTCAGTACGAACAGTCGCGGATGCAGTACCGGTCGGCGTTGTCGCAGGCTGTCGTCGAGGTGCAGAACGCGATCGCCAACCTGATAGCCGACAAGCAGCGCGCTCAGTCCACCGAGCAGGCGACCTATTTTGCCAAGCAGGCGCTACGCGATGAGCAGGTGCGGTTCAAGGTCGGGATGGCGACCACGCACGACCTGCTCCAGTTTCAGCAGCAGGAGGTCGCCGCCGAGGGTAATCAGGTTCAGGCCGCGATCGACCTGGAGAACGCGAAGCTGAATCTCGACCACGCCGACGGCACCCTGCTGCAGAAGTTCGATATCGAATTTCAGCTTCAGAATCCGCGCCAGCGGCCCTGGTATGCGGAGTTCTAGTCGCCCGGGGTCGGCCAGTCAGCCGGCGACAGCGGGATAAAAGAACAAAGACGCGTGCGCCGGAGCGAAGCAGGTTCGCCTCGGCGCACGCGCCGTTATGATACCCGGGACGGCCGGGAAGCCGTCTCTTTCGCAGTTGCTCAGTGCTCGGGAAGAGCGCCGTCGATAGCCACCTGACGGCTTTCAAACTTCCACTCGCCGTTCACCTTGCGCAGGGTGTCAGTATAATGGCCGACGGCCGAGAGCGCTCCCTTTTCGTCCTTGCAGTGAAAATACGCCAGGTAGCATCCGCCGGTGGCGCGATCGCCGCTTACGGAGATCGAGATGTTAGTCATCATGTGGATCGGCTTGGCGCCCCCAAGTGACTCCTTGTATATCGCGGTGAAGCGCCTGAGGCCCTCCTGCCCTGCGTGACGCCCGAAGCGCGAGCTTTCGAAGACGCCGTCCTCGGTGAAGCATTTGAGCCATTCGTCGTAGCGCGCATTGTCGATCGTCTGCGCGTAGCGCGCGTACAGTTCGCGGATTTGCTCACGGTCTTCCCATGTACCCATGCCTGTCCCCATTGTCCCGTACCTCTCAAGCCGCCTATTGCAAGACGGCAATCATATTATGACCCCGGACTCACGAAGCCGGGCCACGTCGTCCCAAGTGTAGTCGAGCAGTTCGGTCAGAATGAGCTCGGTATGCTCGCCCAGCTCTGGCGCGTGACCACGCGGATTTCCGGGCGTCGCGCTCAGGCCTATCGGCAACCCAAGCAGTTGCATCTGACCGAGCACCGGGTGCTCGTAGTCGACCACGTAGTTGTTCGCCTTGACCTGCGGGTCGTCGGGCAGGTCGGAAACCGTGTTGACGACCGTGTAGATGAAGTCGCCACCCTCCTTGAGGATCTTCATCCATTCGTCGCGAGGTTTTTCGGCGAACTTGCGGTCCATCATCGCGACCAGCGCCTGAGCATTTTGCCCGCGCGAGCGGATGTTGCTGAAGCGCGGGTCCTCTATCAGTTCCGTCAGCCCCATCGCGGTGCAAAGGTCTTTCCAATAGCGGTCGGCCTGCAGCATCCCGAGGCAAAGCCACTTGTCGTCCGCGCACCGGTAATGGTTCCACAGCGGATTGAAGGCGTCCGCGCGCGCATTGCGAGGGAACTCTGTTCCCATGATCGTGCGAGCCGAAACGTTAAGCCCCTGCAGCGCCATCATCGAACCCAGATGCGACGCGTCAACAATCTGGCCCACGCCTTGCCGCTCACGTGCCAGCAGCGCTGCCATCACACCGTAAGCGAGCACTATCGCGCCCATCTGATCCGCGATTCCGCCGAAAACGTAAGACGGTTCCGAGCCCGGTGCGCCGATAGCGTTCATGATTCCCGAGCGCGCCTGTCCGAGATAGTCGAACGAAGGCTCGCCGCTGTCGGGGCCCTCGGGACCGTAACCCGTCGCGTTCGCATAGATGATTTTCGGGTTGTGCGCGCGCAGCGAATCGTAATCAAGGCCCAGACGCGCGGCCACGCCCTTTCGAAAGTTCTGCAGAAAGACGTCGCTCCGCGAGGCAAGCCGATAGACTATCTCGCGAGCCTCGGGACGCTTCAGGTCGAGAGCGATACTTTGCTTGTGGCGGTTGTTCGCCTCGAAATAGAAGTTGCGACCGCCTTTGTCAGTCGCCTGACCGGCGACCGCGAAGATTCCGCGCCCCGGGTCGCCCCGCTCGCGTTCCTCAATCTTGATTACCTCGGCTCCGAGGTCGGCTAGCATCGTGGTTGCCACCGGCCCCTGTTGCCATATCGTCCAGTCTATAACCCGGATACCCTTGAGCGGCGAGTCCATGAGCCTCTCTATACCACAATGGCGGCCCAAGCGTTTGCCCCTCGGACCAAAGTCTTGCACCGCTTTTCAACACGCCCGGCCCGGAATGGAGACTCTTGAGTCCGGCGGCGTGACGGACAATGTATTTGATGTGCCGGTCGTCGGTCAGATGCTGAATTTTCTTTACCCGCCCCGATGCGCGGTCTGCAGTGCCAGATTCGGTCTCGAGACGCATCGTCAAGTGTGCGAGCGATGCCTCGGACGGTTGGAGCCGCTCGCACGGCCCGTATGTGAGATTTGCGGCACGCCTATCGGTTCGTCGCGGGGCGGTGACGGTCGATGCGCGCGATGCCTGAGTTCGCCACCGGCATTCACGACGGCACGGGCTATAGCACGCTATCGACCTTCCGACGAAGACCATCGACACACGCTGCCGCCTCTCATCAGGCGGCACAAGTACGGACTCGATCAGACGCTCGGCAAGGCCATCGCCGAATTTCTCGGACCGACGTTGCCCTTTTCACCCGACGACTGCGACGTCATCATCCCGGTTCCGCTTCATTGGACCCGTCTTTGGCGGCGCGGCTTCAACCAGTCCGCCCTGCTTGCGTCCGAAGTTGCGGCGAGGCTCGCTCGCCCGCTCGATCTACGCTCGCTGGTACGCTCACGAGCGACTCCGTCGCAAACCGCCCGCGACCGCAAGGATCGTATGCGAAATGTGCGGGGAGCTTTTACCGTAAGGCGACCCGGGCGCGTCGCCAGAAAGCGCGTCCTGCTGGTCGACGACGTGATGACGACGGGCGCCACCGCCGACGAATGCGCTCGCGCCCTGATTTCGGCTGGAGCAGCGAGGGTGGACGTACTCACGCTTGCGCGGGTTCTATGAAGGTCGAGGAAAGAATCGGATGGGATGAGCGGCACGCGGGCAAGCAGCCGGGCGCGCCGGAGCCGTTCGTGGTCGAGATGATGCCGTTGCTGCGCCGCGGAACGGCGCTGGACGTGGCGGCGGGTCGCGGACGAAACACGCTCGCGATGGCGCGGGCGGGCTTTCGGATGGTGGCCGCGGACTTCTCGACGGCCGGGCTTCGAGCGCTGCGCGACGCGGCCGTCAGCGAGCAATTGGCGCACGACGTATGGCCCGTGGTTGCCGACTTCGATAACTTTCCCTTCCGTGCGGAAAGTTTCGATTCGATTATCAACGTCAACTTTCTCAATCGGGGTGTGTTTCACGAACTTTTCCGTGCGCTCAAGGTTGGAGGCGTCTTGCTGGTAGATACTTTCCTGATTGACCAGGCCAAAATTGGCCATCCCGCGAATCCGCAGTTCCTGCTCGGTCATTACGAGCTTCGCGACCTTCTGGCAGAGCTGGAACTGATGCGTTACCGCGAGAGGCTTGAGGTTTATCCCGACGGCTCGCGTGCGTGGAGGGCCGGCGCGGTCGCACGGCGCAGGGGCTGAGGCGAACGATGGGCGGACTTACGTACAAGTCGTCGGGCGTTGATATCGAACTGAAGGAATCGTTGATTCCGATGTTTCGCGATATCGCGAAGAGGACGGCCTCGGGTGCCGGGGTGATCGGCGGTGTCGGAGGGTTCGGCGCGATGGTCGCGCTCGGGCAACTCAAGAAGATGCGCGCGCCCGTGCTGGTTTCAGGGGCGGACGGTGTCGGCACCAAGCTCAAGGTCGCGTTCGCGACCGGGCGCCACGACACGGTGGGAATCGACTGTGTCGCGATGTGCGTCAACGACATAATCTGCCATGCCGCGAGACCGCTCTTTTTTCTCGATTATATCGGCGCGGGCAAGCTCGATAGGCGCGTCGCGTTGGATATCGTAAAGGGAGTCGCGCGCGGATGCGTCGAGGCCGGTGCGAGCCTAGTGGGGGGAGAGACTGCGCAGCTTCCCGATGTCTACCGTGCCGGGGAATACGACCTCGCCGGATTCGCGGTCGGAATCGTCGAACGCGCCAAAATTCCGTCGCCGAAGCGGATCAAACCGGGCGACATGCTGGTCGGAATTGCTTCCAGCGGCCTTCATTCGAACGGCTACTCGCTCGCGCGCAAGGTCCTGCTCGACCGTGCGAAGCTGAAACTCTCCCGACGGGTCGCGGAACTCGGATGCACGCTTGGCGAGGAGCTATTGCGTCCGACGACTATCTATTCGTCCGTGGCGGGGGAACTGTTCGAGCGCTTTCGCATCAAGGGCCTCGCGAATATCACCGGTGGCGGCGTGCTTGAGAACCTGCCCCGCGTGCTGCCCGAAGGTGTCGGCGCAAGAATCGAGCGCGGAAGCTGGCCCGTCCCGCCCGTTTTCGATTTGATTCGTCGCATGGGCCGCGTCAGTCAGCGCGAGATGGACCGTACTTTCAACAACGGCCTCGGTATGGTTGCGGTCGTGGGAAAACGGGACGCGGACAAGGTTATCGAACATCTCGAACGCCGGCGTCACAAGGCGTACGTCGTGGGCGAGACGGTGCGCGGCGAGCGCTCAGTCGCGATAGTCTGAGGATTAAGTTCTGCCGAAAGGATTGGTTGACGCGATGGCGGAAAGTCCGGCGGTAAAAATTGGAGTGCTGGTCTCCGGTTCCGGAACAAACCTGCAGGCGATTATCGACGCGGCTGAGCGCGGCGAGTTGCGGGCGGAAATCCGGGTGGTGATCTCCAACCGCGCAAAAGCTTTCGCGCTGGAGCGGGCCCGCCGTCACGGTATCGCGGCGGTTGCGATCGATAATCGGGGATTCGCAACGCGCGAGGATTTCGACCGGGCGATGCTCGGCGAGCTTCGCTCTCACGGCGTCGAACTGGTGGTATGCGCGGGATTCATGCGACTGCTATCGCACATCATGCTCGACGCGTACCCGTATCGCATCATGAATATCCACCCCGCCCTGCTGCCGTCGTTCCCCGGCATCCACGGCCATCGCGACGCGATTGAGTACGGGGTGCGAATTTCAGGATGCACCGTGTTCTTCGTGACCGAGGGTGTCGACGTCGGTCCGATCATCATCCAGGCCGCGGTGCCGGTGATGCCGGATGATGACGAAGACCGGCTCGCCGAACGAATCAGGGTGCAGGAGCATCGCATCTACACCGAGGCTATCCGGCTGTACCAGCAGGGTCGGCTCGAGGTCTCGGACCGGCGCGTCATAATCCGCGACGTCGACACCGCACCCGCCTCGCGCGCTCTGGTCAATCCTCGGCCCGACGACGACAACTGAAACTCGCGGTTTACTTCCTTCGTCACGTGGTCGAAAATCAGACCGTGCCCAATATCCAGATCTATACGACCATGTATTGTCCGTACTGCATCCGGGCGAAGGCGCTGCTTGCGAGCAAGGGAGTCGAGTTCGAAGAAATCGACGTGACCTATGACCCGGAGCTGCGGGAGAAGATGACCGAGCTTGCGGGTGGACGTCGGACGGTTCCCGAAATCTTCGTGGACGGAAAAATTATCGGAGGGTACGACGAGCTAAGAGAGCTCGAAAACGCAGGCAAGCTCGACGCTTTGCTCGCCGGTTGACCCGTTGGCGTCGGAGTTCGTCCGCACCGGCGAGGATGATCCGGCAAGGGAAATCGGCGATGCTTTCCATGAGCCGGGACGGATGCTAAGCGGTTGCAAGGCGAAAAAGCGGACGAGCGGCAACGCGAAAAAGTGAAAACGTGAAAAAGTGATTGACGAGTTCGACAGCGAGCAGTTTCCCGATAATTTCTATCCGGGCATGATCATGCGGCTTGACCGTTCACGCGGCCGCGGCGTGATCCGTTCGAACTCGGGCAAGGAAATCCCCTTCGAGTTTCCCCACGTGACCGTGGTCGGCGCTCCGGTTGGGGGCCGGATGCCGGGAATCGAGATGCTCAACGAGGGCGACAGCGTCGGTTTCGACGTCGGCTGGACCTCGCAAGGCCTTCGCGCTACCAGCATACGGCCGAAGAAGTCTCGGGCCCGCGACGACGATTCCGACACGGGTTCCGAACACGACTAACGCCGGCGCTGGAGCATCCGCCACATCCTGACACCCAGCGGACGGATTTCGTTCAACACCTCGTACTGACGCGCCTGATAATAGGCGACATTCGCCTCGGTTGCGGTCTCCAGGTACACACCGCACAGGTTGCTGCGCGTGCTCGCGACTTCTCGCAGATGGTCCAGCAGCGCGCTGCCGCAGTGTTTGCTCTGGTAGTCGGGATCGACGCCGAGGAAATTCAGATATATGTGCAGTTCGGGCGGATGGTTGTGCGCGAGCTCGTTCATCAGTTGGATGGAACGCATCGCTCCTCCCGTTCCGACCGCCGATATCAGTTTGGGAAGCCCACCCAAACCTGTCAGGACGGTTTGCACTATCGACGGA
>JBJKQX010000079.1:0-5003 GCA_046704965.1 Binataceae bacterium (SeqCode) | reverse complement strand
CATAAAGAGAGGGCATGCCGACGCTTTACCGTCAGTGCTTGGTAATATAATCGTCCAGAGTCTCAAGGGACAATTGGATACTCTTGAGACCCAATATGCGGCGATGTCCGGTCAGTACAAACTGGACTATCTGCCGATGGCCCAGTTGGTGGCAAAGATCAAAGCGACCAGGGAGACCCTTGCACAAGAGATTCGCAGTATAGCTGCCAGTATCAAGCAACAATACCTGGCCAGCCTCAAAGATGAGCACGCTCTTAACCGCGAACTGAAAAAGGAAAAGGAATTCGCCCTCGGCCTGAACGATGCTGCGGTGAAATATGCTATTCTGCGGCGCGAGGCCGATACCAACCGACAGCTCTACGACGTAGTCTTGAAGCGTCTTAAAGATGTCGAGGTAACCGGCGACCTTCACGCCTCCAATATTTCTGTCGTTGACGCCGCGACACCTCCGACGCATGCTTCAAGTCCGAGAAAGGCCCGCGACCTGCTAGCCGCCGCTCTGTTCGGCCTGATGGCGGGACTCGGTCTGACGTTTGTGCTCGACCGCCAGGACGATACAATTCGCGATCCCCAGGACATTGAGATCAGCCTGGGCGTGCCGCATCTTGCAGTAATTCCCGACTTTCACCGGTCAGCAGCAGCCTTGTCGGGACCGAAGTCAATCGAATGGGTTGGACTTCCTGCGGTGTCCGGCAAAGAAATTACGTCATCGACAAGACACTACTCCGATGAATGTGAGGCTTTCCGCACGCTCAGAACGTCAATCCTCCTTTCCCAAGCAGGGTTCCCACCTAAAACGATCCTGGTGACCAGCGCGCTTCCGCGTGAGGGAAAAACCACGGTCTCCGCCAACCTTGCGATCACCCTTGCGGGAACTCGCAGGCGGGTTGCCGTGGTGGACGGCGATCTGCGTCGTCCCTACTGCGACAAGACCTTCACAATAGAAAACCACCTCGGGCTGACAGAAGTGCTTGCCGGCGCATATGAACTCGAGGAATTGATTCGCCCGGCCACAGTCGCGGAGAATTTGTTTGTTCTCAGCGCCGGTGAGGTTCCGCCCGATCCGAGCGCGCTGCTTGGTTCAGACAAAATGCAGGAAGTTCTCGCACGGCTCGCCGATAGTTATGACTTTGTCGTGATCGATTCATCTCCCGTCCTGCCAGTTACAGACACGCTGGCTTTGGCACCCATGGTCGACGGCGTGGTCGTAGTAGCAGACAGGAAGACGGCAAAGCGCGACATCAAAGCGGGCCTCTCGCGGCTTCAATACGCAAGAGCCAGAGTCTTTGGTGTCCTTTTGAACAAGGCTGATGCCCACGACTTCGTTTATCATAGCTACGCCTATGAATATGCAGCGGCGAACGACGACGAGGACAAGGCTGAGGCTCAATCCGAAAACCGCGGCTGAAGCAACATCATCCAGCCAGCAACGGATCCGGTGTCACGTGCGCAGGCTTCAAAACGGCTGCGTCTGCTGTTGAGAAGAGCCTTCGCCACAGTGAATACTGTACCCCTGTATCTTCGCGCTCTGGAAACACTGCGCAATAGAGTGGGCAGTTGTCAGAGGCCTGATAACGCGGCGATCGAACGTCGCCTATGAATCTAGGTTTCCGATGTCCATGCCAGTCATCAGATTGTACCTGCGGAGCGGCAAATTAGGCCGTACGTTTCGATACCACAGGGGCAGTCGAAATCAACCCTACCTAACGGGATCAGCAGACCACTGAACCACGGTTGATCCGACTATTCTGTTCGGGTCAAGGAGGGAATCATGCAAGTTGTGATCCTAGCCGGAGGTCTCGGGACGAGACTGCGGGAGGAGACGGAATATAAGCCGAAGCCAATGGTTGATATCGGCGGGCGCCCGATTCTATGGCATATCATGAAGATGTATTCGCATTACGGATATAACGACTTCGTTATCTGCCTGGGCTATAAGGGTGATATCATCCGTGACTACTTCCTCAACTACGAGATCCGCAATTGCGACTTCACCGTTGCCCTGGGCTCCCGAGACGTCGAAATACACAACAACCATAGCGAGGATAGCTGGCGGGTTACGCTGGTCGAGACCGGCGAAAAAACCCAGACGGCCGGCAGGATCAAACGCGTGGCAAGAAATCTGGGCGAAGGCACTTTTATGATGACCTACGGCGACGGAGTGGCCGACGTCGACGTTCCCAAGCTAATAGACTTCCATCGTCGTCAGCGCAGACTTGCGACGGTCACGGCAGTTCGCCCCTTGTCCAGATACGGCGAGTTCTCCTTCAAAGATGGAAGGGTCACTCTCTTCCGCGAGAAGCCACAGGTCGACGCTGGGTGGATAAACGGGGGCTTCTTCGTGTTTGAATCCGCAGTTCTCGATCTCATCAGCGGAGATGACGACCAGCTGGATGACCCATTCTTGAAGGAGCTGGCCGCCCGCCAGCAGCTGGCCGTCTATCAACATCACGGCTTCTGGCAATGCATGGATACTTACAGGGAGATGTGGCTGCTCAACGGAATGTGGTCCGAAGGGCGCGCGCCCTGGAGAATCTGGTCTGACGAAGGAGGCCAGCATCTGCTGCGTCGCAGCGCGTAGTTAGGCATAAGCGAAGAAAAGCTCATACTGCTACCAGGGCCGTGTACCATACTGTCTTTCGAAGTGGATGTGTCTTCTACAGCGCTGCAGCATGAACTGCGGTTCTTCGGAGATACCACATGCACGAAGAGATAACGACGGTCATCCCGACCTATAGGCGACCCGGCTTGCTTGTCCGCGCCATCAAGAGCGTCCTGGCGCAAACTTATCCGCACTTTCAAGTGCATGTCTACGATAACGCATCTGGTGACGAGACTGCGGATGTGGTCTCACGCATAGCCGACTCGCGCGTTAAATATCATGTCCATTCGCACAACATCGGCCGACTACGGAACTACGAGTACGGGATTGCTCACGCGCAGACTCCTCTTTTGCACATCCTTTCCGATGACGATGTGATCCTTCCAGAGTTCTACGAGACCGCCGTGTCTGCCTTAAAAAGCGAACCGCAGGCAGGGTTCTTTATGGCGGGCACGCTTTACTCCGACTTCGAGGGAAACGTTGTCGGGGAATCTTTCGAACGATGGAATGCCGAGGGCATTTTAGGTCCCGTACAACTCTTCAACCTGCTGCTGCGGAGACCCGGCAGCTGGATCGGCTGGCACGCGACCATTTTCAGAACCGAAATCCTGCCAAAAATTGGCGGCTTTGAACCCGCCCATTTCGGCGCCGAAGACGTCGACATGATGCTTCGAGGGGCGCTCAGCTATCCTGCGGTCGTCTGCCGGCGACCCTGTGCCGTGTGGGTTGTGCACGAGGGACAGGCTACCAATACAGAAGCGCCCCCCTGTTTGGGGGACATTTTTGCGTTTCCTCTACTTCCTGGAGTTGAGAATGCGATCGCCGCAGCCGAAGCCTCCGGTACGATCACTCTTGATGACGCCGAGCGCATGCGCTTGAGATTTCGTACTGCGGTCGAACGCAGTCTCTTTTTACGAGCACTTAAGTTCCTCGCCAGACACGATACAACTACTACCCACACGCAACACCAAGTCCTGCGACAAACGCTTCGCACTCGCGCCTTTTCCGATATTCTGCAAGTCGCCACTTCCGCCGCGCCAGCCGGACGACTGTCGCGTGCCGCCCTGCGAATCGCCTACAAGATCCACCAAATAGCCCTACGTTCTCGTGCGAAGCACGGCTACCAACAATACACGGAGCTTGTGAAGCGCACATTCCGTCAACTCGCTGACGAAGATTCCAACTGCTCAGATATCCATCCACCAGTCTCGCATAGCACCGACGGGGTGTCCGACCCGCCGACTTATCGGCAACAGACGTTCAGGTAAATGCTGCGTACTGAGGCACGTGGCGTCTGGGCTTGCGCGTCGAGGAAGCGTTAGCCGACCATATGTCACTTGTAGTCGCCCATTGGTTCCCCCCTAATCAGCGCATATCGATGATGGAGTCGAGATTGCGCGGTAAACGAAAAGCATCCAAGGACGAACTTTACAGCCTCCCATCCCATGATTGCTATTTGTGCGTACTGCCACGCGAAGTGCATTATGACGTCCCCATGGATCGTCCTCTTAGCGCACTCGGGGAAAGTTCATTCAACTGGCGCACGGAGGAGTGAACATTAACCCAAACTTGACCAGCGGGCGACTGCTCGCGCGTAATACGCTGCTGAACGTCGCCGGCGAGGCCGCGCCGTTCCTCGTGGCAATCTTCGCCATTCCGGTCCTGGTGCACACCATCGGTGTGGACCGCTACGGCGTGCTGACACTTGCAACCATGGTTGTCGGCTATTTCGGAGTATTCGATTTTGGGCTGGGTCGCGCCGCAACCAAATTCATTTCGGAAGCCGCCGCAACGGGCAACCGCGAGCGGATTCCAGGCCTGTTTTGGACCTCCCTCTGGATGATGTTCGGCTTCGGAATTTGCGGCGGCGCAGTGCTTGCGGCGTTGAGTCCGTGGCTAGTGAGCCACGCGCTTAAAATTCCGCTGGCGATGCGCGGGGAAAGTCTTGACGCTTTTTACCTGATGGCGCTCTCGCTACCGTTCACTATCAGCGGGGGCAGCCTGAACGGAACGCTCTCGGCCTTTCAGCGATTCGATTTGATCAACGCGCTCCGGGTTCCGGTGGGCATTCTTTCTTTTCTCGCGCCGCTGATGGTACTGCCTTTTTCTCATTATCTCGGCTGGCTGGTGGCAGCGCTGGTGATAGTGCGTGCCGGATCGTGGGCCGCGGGTTTCGTGATGTGCGTGAGTGTCGTTCCGGAGTTGCGGCGCGAGGCGCGCCCGCACCGTGCGATGGTCCGCCCGTTGCTGGGTTTCGGCGGATGGGTGGCTATTTCTGCAACGATTGGACCGGTGGTGGAATATGCCGACCGCTTCGCTATAGGCGCGATGCTGTCGGTCGCTGCGGTCACCTATTATGCGGTTCCGTTCCAGGTCACCGGCAAGCTGCGCACCCTTCCGG
>JBJKQX010000078.1:0-5660 GCA_046704965.1 Binataceae bacterium (SeqCode) | reverse complement strand
TTGCGGACGCCTTCGAGACGGGCGATCGTTTCGGGCGCGATGTTGGAGCCCGTGCGCCCCGGTATGTTGTAGACGAGCAGCGGAAGGTCGACCGCATCCGCGACCGCTTTGTAATGACGGAAGATTCCTTCCTGGGTCGGCTTGTTGTAGTAGGGCGAAATCAGAAGCGCTCCGTCGGCTCCTGCTTCGCGCGCAAAGGCGGTAAGCCGTATCGCCTCGGCGGTAGAGTTGGAACCGGTTCCCGCGATTACCGGAACCCGCCGGCGCGTTTGCTCAATCGTTATCTTGATGACCCGATCGTGCTCGTCATGAGTCAGAGTCGCCGACTCTCCCGTCGAACCGCAGGGAACGAGTCCCTCGATACCGCTCTGGATTTGCCATTCGACAAATTCACGCAGCGCGGTCTCGTCAACCTTGCCATCACGAAACGGAGTGACGATCGCCGTGATTGCACCCTTGAACATGAGCCTTGAGCCCTCCGAAAAATCTACTCGTTCGTCGCGACCAGTTCGCTTGCGGCCAGTTCAACTTCGCCGCGAAATACTTCGACCGCTTCACCCGCCATGAAAACGTGATTCGCCCCGCCCGAACGTTCGCGCCATTCGATATCGAGCTTTCCGCCGCGCAGTTCGACCGTCGCCTTTCTGTCGGCGCGTCCGGTCAGGACCGCCGCGACCAGCGACGCGCAGGCGCCCGTTCCGCATGCCAGCGTTTCACCCGAACCGCGCTCCCATACCCGCATTTTCAGATAGTCACGAGAGGTCGGCAGTATGAACTCGGTGTTCACTCGGCGCGGGAAAAACGGATGATTCTCGAATCCGCGTCCAAGTCGCGCGAACTCGCCGTCGTCCATCTTCAGGATTGCGTCGTCTTCAATGAACACGACACAGTGCGGGTTACCCATCGAGACCGCCGTGATACGCCACGTGCGACCCTCGACTTCAAGCGCGCGATCGATCACTCGACCGTCGCACGCAACCGGAATTTCATGACCTTCCAGCACGGGCTCACCCATGTCCACGGTGGCGTCGGTCACGCGTCCATGATCAAATATCAGTTCGACGCTCTTGAGTCCGCAGTCCGTCTCGACGACAAGCGGGTTGCGCTTGGTCAGGCCGCGCTCCCAGGCAAGCCGCGCGACGCATCGGATGCCGTTCCCGCACATCTCGCCGCGGCTGCCGTCCGCATTGTACATCTCCATGCGCACGTCGGCCTCGTGCGACGGGGCGAGCATGATGAGCCCGTCGCCACCGATACCGAAGCGCCTGTCCGAAAGACGCGATGCAAGTGCGGCCGGATGCGCGGGACGGGTTCGGTCGGCAATGACATATATATAGTCATTGCCGCACCCGTGCATCTTGGTGAATTCGAGCGTCGCCATTGACTCAGTTCGCGCTCAGTTCGATCAGCTTCTCGCCGCGCACTATATCGTCGAACGAATCGCGCTCGCGGATAACGTGAACGTTGGACCCGTCCACCAGAATTTCGGGCGAACGGGCGCGACTGTTGTAGTTCGAGGCCATCACGAAGCCGTAAGCGCCAGCGCTCATCACCGCAAGCAGGTCGCCGCTCTCTGGCTCCGGGAGTTCCCGTTCGCGGGCAAAGAAATCCCCACTCTCGCATACCGGGCCAACCACGTCCGCCACGACCGAGGGCCGCTCGGCGCGACGAGTCACCGACCAGATCGCGTGGTATGCCTCGTACAGGACCGGACGAAGCAGATCGTTCATCGCGCCGTCGACCACAACGAAGCGTTTGACGTCGGTCTCCTTGACGTACAGCACCTTGGTCACAAGCACTCCGGCATTTCCGACCAGCACGCGGCCCGGTTCCACGATTATCCTGAGACCAAGGTTCTTGAGCGGTTCGAGCAGCGACTTTGCGTAAAGCGCCGGCGGTGGCGGCTCTTCCTGATAGGGGATGCCGAGTCCGCCGCCCAGGTCGAGATGCTTGAGCGCTATACCGTCCGAGCGCAGCCGGTTCACGATCGAGGCCACCTTGATTCCTGCCTCGGTAAACGGCGCGGTCTCGGTAATCTGCGAACCGATATGGGTGCTCAAGCCGACGATTTCGAGATTCTGCAGGCTGCGCGCCTCGGCGTAATATTCGAACACGTGCGAAAGCGGCACGCCGAACTTGCTGTCGCGATGGCCGGTCGAGATGTGCGGATGGGTTCCCGGGTCGAGGTCAGGGTTGACCCTGAGACTGACCGGCGCCCGCTTCTTCAAGCGGCCGGCAACGTCGGAGATCCGATGGAGCTCGGGGCCGGACTCGACGTTGATCATCAGGATGCCGGCGTCGAGCGCCGCTGCGATCTCCTCGTCGGTCTTGCCCACACCGGAAAAAACGATCTGACCGGGGTCGGCGCCTACCTTGAGGCATCGCGCCAGCTCGCCGCCCGATACGATATCGAACCCCGAGCCCATCGAGGCGAACAGCTTCAGGATGCTCAGATTCGACAGCGCCTTCATCGCGTAACATATCAGATGGTCGGTGCTGGCGAAGGCTTCGTCGAAGACCCTGAAATGGCGGCGCAAGGTTCGCGCGCTGTAGACGTAAAAGGGAGTTCCATATTTGCTCGCGAGTTCGCGAAGCGGAACGTCCTCGGCAAAAAGTTCATCGTTGCGATAATCGAAGTAATGCATCGTCTCAGTTGCTATCTGGCGAACATACCCTAAACGAAATGGACGAAAGTCGTTTCTATCATAGCGAAACGCACCTGATAAGCAGCCCCGCCGGCCATCCGGCTCAAGGAAGCGGAGTCGGCGTGGGAAGGACGAAATGCTCCGGGCTCGGAGGCGGTTTGGGCACTGCGCGAGTGATTACAACCCGGTTGGACGGCTGGCTCCGGTAGTGGTCGAGCGTTTCGGCTATGACCGCGTAAGTGTAGGTGTGGCCGAGCGTGGCGCTCTTGTCCAGAAAGCTGAAGTGTTTCTGCTTCTGGAATCGTTGCTGATCGGTAACGGCGACCGTCCCCAACTGCCGGTAACTAGTGGTCTTTTCGGGAGTCCGCAGCACGACAAACCTGCCCAGGTTGTCCATCTTTCCGCCGAGCGCGTAGTGGGTGGGCCTGCCCCATGAAAGCCGCACGCCGGCCTTGACGGATTTGGCGGTCAAATCCGTGATTCTCTCCGGAGTCGCCGCCATGGGTGGGACCGGCGCCGACTTGACGCCGCATCCGGCCCATAGCGCCGCGCACAGAACGATTGCAATCAGACTCGCAGCGCTGTTCCAGGTCCGGCTCATCGTTTCAGCCTCGCAAGACGCGCCCGTACCACTGACGGTGCTGGTCCGCCCGTCGCGATCCGGCGCGCCAACGCCGTCTCCGTCCGCAGGAGACCGGCGGCGTCGTTACCGAACGCAGCGGAATAAGTCTTCAGGTCCTTGTCCGTCAGATCAGCCATCGATTTGCCCGACGCGACGGCGTCGCGCACGATCGAACCGACTATCTCATGCGCCTGCCGAAACGGCACGCCGCGCGCGACCAGATATTCGGCAAGATCGGTGGCGAGCGCAAATCCGCCCGCCGCATCACTCATCACGGCCCGCTCAAACCGGAGCCCAGGCCATAGTTTGGCGAGCATGTCGAGGCAGGGCTTTATCGTGTCGAGCGCGTCAAAGACCCGTTCCTTGTCTTCCTGCAGGTCGGAGTTGTATGCAAGCGGCAATCCCTTGACGATCGTCAGCATCGCCATCAGGTCTCCCACCACGCGTCCCGTCTTGCCGCGAATCAGTTCCAGCAGGTCCGGATTCTTCTTCTGCGGCATCATCGAGCTTCCGGTCGAGAACTCGTCGGGAATCGCAGCGAAGCCGAACTCCGAGCTGGCCCAAAGGATTATCTCCTCGCTCATCCGCGAAAGGTGGACCGCCAGAATTGCCGAGGCAGAGAGAAAATCGAGCGCGAAGTCCCGGTCGGACACCGCGTCCATGCTGTTTTCCGAAATCCGTGCGAAGCGCAGTTCGCGCGCGACGAAGCGACGATCGATCTTGAGCGTGGTACCCGCAAGGGCTCCCGCTCCAAGCGGCATCACGTCCGTACGGGCCAGTGCCTGCTCAAATCGCTCGCGATCGCGCTCGAGCATCTCCACGTATGCAAGCACATGATGGGCGAGCGAAACCGGCTGGGCGCGTTGAAGATGCGTATAGCCGGGCATCACGGTCTCTACGTGCTCGCTCGCGACGTCGATCATCGCACGGCGCAGCGCAGCGAGCAGTTTCAGGACTTCCGCGATCTCGTCCTTCAGATAAAGTCGCAGGTCGAGCGCCACCTGATCGTTTCGCGAGCGGGCCGTGTGCAGCTTTTGTCCCGCCGCACCCGCGATTTCCGTTAGCCGCCGCTCGACAGCGAGATGGATGTCCTCATCGGCTATGTCGAAGACGAAATTTCCTGAGCTGATCTCGCGTTCTATTTGCTTGAGTCCGCGTTCGATTCGTGCGGCTTCCGCGCGCTTCAGAAGACCCACCCGCGCGAGCATCCGCGCATGCGCGATCGAGCCCCGGATGTCGTGCCGGTAAAGACGCCTGTCGAACGGAAGCGAGGCGGTGAACGCCTCGACCTCTTTCAAACGCCGGCGCGCAAAGCGGCCACGGATAATACTGCCGGATTTCGCCTCGCTGCGTTTTCCGGGGCCTGCGGACCTATCGTTAGTACGTGATTTCACCTTTGAGGCTTTGATCCGGTATGGGCAGAACTAGTCATCGGGCCTCGAATCGCACGCGCATCCACGAGCCGCGCAACTCATCGTGCCGTCGGGATGGCTTACGTGAACATTCATCTTATGATTGCACTTGGGGCATGCACCGCCGCGTTCGCGCGGTTCCATTCTGACGGATTGGGAGCGGGACGGCTTTAGCTGGATGACCTTTGCCACGACTCGCGCCCCTTTATTTGCGATCCTTGCTTTCGCTGCGCGCGAGCGCCCGAAGCCTCATCCCTGAAAGCCGGATGAAGCCCTCGGCGTCGGCCTGCTGATAGCCGCCGGCTTCTTCGAAACTCGCAATCGCCGGGTCGTACAACGAATTTGGCGACTTGCGGCCCGCAATCGTGACGTTGCCCTTGTAGAGTTTGAGCCTTGCCACACCGTTGACGTTCTTTTGCGCGTCATCAATCAGGGCCTGGAGCGCGTCGCGTTCGGGCGCGAACCAGTAGCCGTTGTAAACCATCTCGGCGTAGCGCGGAATGAGCGAGTCCCGCAGATGCAGCACCTCGCGATCGAGCGCGAGTTGTTCGACCGCGCGATGACCGTGCATCAGCATCGTCACGCCCGGAGTCTCATAGACGCCTCGCGATTTTATTCCGACGTAGCGGTTCTCGACCATGTCTACGCGGCCGACGCCATGACGGCCCGCGACCAGGTTCGCGCGCTCGATAATAGCGGCCGGTGAAAGCCGATCGCCGTTTATCGCGACCGGGTTTCCGCGCTCGTATTGGACTTCGACGTATTCGGCCTCGCTCGGTGCGTTCTCGGGTGCGACGGTAAGCCGGAACATATCGTTGTACGGTTCGCGCCACGGGTCCTCGAGGATTCCACCCTCATAGCTGATGTGCACGAGGTTGCGGTCCATCGAGTAGGGCTTTTCGGCCGTGACCGGCACAGGGATCTTCTTCTCGCTCGCGTAGGCCAGCATGTCGGCGCGACCCTTGAACGGCCATGCGGGAT
>JBJKQX010000077.1:0-3619 GCA_046704965.1 Binataceae bacterium (SeqCode) | reverse complement strand
CCGCATAGGTCGCCTTGATGGCGGTCTTGGCAATCGGCCTGACCACTTCGCTCGACAGGGTGGAGATTGCCCCAAGTCCGAGTACCGCTGCCGCTCCCAAAGCCATCCCTGCCAGCATTTCAGACTCGATTAACGCGCCGACGCCGATGAGTGCTGCCGCCGAGAGCAGCGACAGTCCGTCGCCACCCTCCGCCTTATGCTCATGAGCGCCCGCCTCATGATGGTGGACACCTGACTCGATATGTTCGTCACCAGCCATGACTGATTCTCCGACGCTTACAGTCGGCGATTTTCGCCGCTCGCAATCGTTTTCATCCGCAAAATACAGGCTAGGTTCGAAACGTCCTTATGGCAAATATTGCCTTTTAGCCACGATTATTCTTGGCACACCTAAAGGTGCATACAGCTCCTAATGCGCGTGTCGAATCTGAGCTCGCCCGTCAATTAACCGACTCGTAACACAGCCTTTTCGCCCGCTTCACCAAACCGCGCGCATCGGGTTCAAAGGTGGGTTAGATTTACTTGCAGAAGGCGGCGACCCGGCAGTTTACAAAAGGGTGACGTCGAGACGCCGAAGGAGAAACTATGCTGACGGCAATTCTGATGGCGGTCATCGAAACGGTGGTTTCCAACCTGGTGATCGCGCTGGTCAGAGCAATCCTCGTCTGAAGCCGACCATCCGCCTCATACTTCGGCAACCTTAGTTTAATCGCATTCAAGCTGCCCGCATCCAGGCGTTCGCCCGCCACGCATTAAACGCCGGATGCGGGTCAGCTTAAGCCCGACCGCATTCGCATAAACTGACGGCGCGCCATTTCCGGCAGCCGCTGTCTTTCCCCGTTCTTTACACCGCTTTTCGACCGCACGGGCAACTTCGCGAAGCCTCGGCGGCGCATCGGTGCACATCGATAGCTGCCACAGCGTCAAAGGTACTCTTATCGTCCGCAAAAGCTTGGCTTTTAGTGTTATCTACTATCTGGTAAGTTTCGGCTTGGGCAATTCATTTCCAAGGGGATAGCTGATGAACGGGGACAGTCACCGTATTTCGACGTCTTTCGAGACCTGCTACCAGCGACTGTACGAATGTCAGGCGCCGGATATGCGCCGGCTTTACGAGAATGCCAAGCGCGATCAGTGGAACGCCTCGAGCGATATCGACTGGGCCGCAAACGTTGACCTCGAAAGTGGAATCTTCGCCGACGAACTAATCGACGCGCACGGGACCGACGCACTGGCGCGACTCGACGCGAAGACCTTCGCGCGTCTCAACGTGGAATTCTCGAGCTGGCGCCTCTCGCAACTGCTGCACGGAGAAGAGGGTGCGATGCTGGCGTGCAGTCAGTTGGTTGACATGGTGCCGGGCAACGACGCCAAGTTTTTCCAGTCAACCCAGGTCGTCGACGAGGCACGCCATACGGAGGTGCTGAGCCGTTACCTGCTCGACAAATGCGGCGGGCGCATCTATCCGATCTCGCCCAACCTGAAGAAACTGTTCGACTTCATCCTCGGCACCGACAAGTGGTTCATCAAGACCATCGGGCTGCAACTGCTTGCCGAGACCTTCGCGGTTGCGCTGTTTCGTCTGCTCGGCGAAACCTCCAAGGACCCTCTGCTGCGCCAGATCTGCAAGCGCATCCTCACCGACGAATCGCGCCACATGGGGTTTTCCGTGCTAAGCCTGCCCGACGAAATCCGCGGGCTTTCGCCGAGCGATCTTCGCGAAGTCGAGGATTTCATGGGCGAGGCGATCGTTCTGGTTCTGCGCGGCCAGTTCCCCAGGGAAGCCTACGAGGCCGTCGGGATGAGCGGCGAAGAGATCGACAAGGTAAAGAAGGTGCGGGTCGAAGTCGCGCGCGAAGCCGATCAGGCCTACTTCCGCAGCGTGTTCAGGCGCGAGATGCATACCACAGTCGTAAGCAACATGAAGAAGGTCGGTCTCCTGAATGACCGCACGACCGCTATTCTGCGGGGCATCGGAATCGATCCGACTCTCTCGTCGGCAACTGCATAGGAGTTCAGATGGCTACTTTCGCCGCATCACCAAGGTACCCGTCTGACTGGAGAGCCCGGCTTGGCGACAAGCTGGTCGAACCGCACGACGCCGTAAGCCATATCGGACCGGGCGATCGCGTCATGATCGCGATCGCGCAGGGAACGCCGTTCACGCTTTGCGCCGCGCTCGCCGGGCGCCTGATGGAGACCGAGAACGTCGTCGTCCACCACGGCGCCGCATTCTTCAGCTGGGACCTGCCCGGACTGGGCGAGCGCTTTCGCCTCGAATCGATGTACCTGTCGTCGTTCGACCGCGCGATCTACGCCCGCGGAGACGCCGAGTTCACTCCCGTGTCGTACTATCGCGAGGGCCATCTGCCGCCCGCGATGGATAATTTCAACGTATCCATGATGACGGTTACGCCGCCCGACGAGCGCGGGTTCGTCAACTTCGGCGACATCCAGATCATGTCGAAGCTGCTGGCGCGCAACGCCACTCTGGTTATTGCCGAGGTGGACGAGAACTTCGTCCGAATCGGTGGCGACAACCAGATTCATATGTCGGAAATCGACTACTTCGTCGAACGCACCATTCCGCTTCCCGACGCGCCGATACCCACTCCGCCCGAAGAGGAGGCGCGGGTGACGAAAACGGTATGCGAGTTGGTGGCGAAAGAGTTGATTCCCGACCGCGCAACGATCCAGGTCGGTGTGGGTTCGGTCTCCGGGATGCTCGCGTATCATCTGCGCAACCATCATGACCTCGGGATGCAGACCGAGATTATTCCTTACGGCACCACCCATCTGGTGCGCGACGGCGTTATGACCGGCAAACACAAGAAGCTCTTCCCCGGAATCGTGGTGGGAAGCGCGTTTGCGGTCGCGATGCCGCGTGAGGAACTGGAATACGCCGACGGCCATCCGGGATTTCAGCTCTACGATTTCAACACCACCGACGACGTCCGGCTAATCGCGCGCGAAGAAGGACTGATCGCGATCAACAACGTGATGCATGTGGACCTGACCGGGCAGGCGAACGCCGAATCGATCGGCCACATGATGTACACCGGCACCGGCGGTCAGACCGCGTTCATGGTGGGCGCGTGCCTGGGCGGCGGTACGACAGTCGTCGTTCTTCCCTCCAGCTCGATCGTCAAAGGCAAACGGGTCTCGCGCATCATGCCCGGACTTCCGCCCGGAAGCGTTATCACGTCGCCGCGCTCGTTCGTTCATAACGTGGTGACGGAGTACGGAATCGCGCGCCTCAAGGGCAAGTCGATTCGCGAGCGCGCCAACGAACTCATCGCGGTCGCCCATCCAGATTTTCGCGCCGACCTGAAGGCCGAAGCCAAACGGATGTACGGCTAGAACGCCCCGCATCCGTGCGTCACTTGCGATTTGAAGCCGCCTCGCCCAACGCGCGAGGCGGCTTCAATAGTTTTTTCTGCAAAGAAGCTGCGAACGGAAGTTGCTAGCCGGCTGGAAAAACGAGGTTTGCATTGGCGCCGAGCAGTTTTCGACGGCGCTCGGGGCCGAGCGACGCGACGGCTTCGCGAATCAGCCGCGGAGCCTCTATCGTCGAATCGATATGCGGGAAGTCCGAGCCCCACAGCACCCGGTCCTCACC
>JBJKQX010000076.1:0-4406 GCA_046704965.1 Binataceae bacterium (SeqCode) | reverse complement strand
AAGGAAGAGGCCGGCAGGCGCAAGAAAAAGCGCCAGTATACGGATCTGCTCGGTATCCGGATTGAGAAGTTGCGAGGTCGAATCCTCAATCGGGAACGAATCAACAAGACTATCGAGGGCATTTACTTCATCTGCGTCGATTGCATGAAGGTGTGCCATTCGCTCGACGAGGGCTTGGTCGAAGACCCGGACAATCAGCAGAACCTTTGCAACAATTGCAAAAAACAGCGCAATCAGGCTGCCACCGCAGGAGCCCGGGCGGGCGGTTCATCGTCCCGTCCGTCGCGGAAGAGGGCGTCAGCTTGACCGCCGAGCATCAGAAAAACCGGGCAGCGGAACTTTAGGGGACAGATGGCACTCCAGTTCATTCCTCCCGACGTCAATATCGACTTCGTTGGCAGACGTCATTTCTTTGTTGGTCTTTCCACCGTAATAAACATCGCTGCGATAATCCTGCTGATAGTGGTGGGCCTCAATTACGGGGTCGACTTCGCGGGCGGAAGCCTGGTCCAGCTCGAGTTCACCCATCAGACCAATGGCGCCCAAATCCGCAAGGCGCTGGCTCCCCTCAACTTGGGCGAGATAGCGGTGCAGGACTTCGGCAAGTGCGGATTCGAGTACCTGCTGCGCTTCGAAAAGATCCAGCGCATCAAGAGCATCGGCGCCGATATCGATGGAGCGCTGAGCAAGGCCTACGGACCCAATATAGGCAAAGTGGTGCGGGTCGAAACGGTCGGCGCCAAGGTCAGCAAGTCCCTGAAACGCGACGCTATCGGCGCGGTCATCTTTGCCACCATCTTTATGGGAATCTTTATCGCCTGGCGTTTTCGTCAGGTGAGCTGGAGTTTTGGTGCAGGGGCCGTGATCGCATTGATTCACGACGTGCTGGTTGTCACCGGCGCCTTGGTCGTGAGTCAGTTCCAGTTCAATCTGACAACACTTGCGGCTCTGTTGACCGTAATAGGTTATTCGGTTCACGACACGATCATCGTGTCCGACCGTATTCGCGAGGACGCGTCCAAGCGCAGGCGTGAAGGCCTCGCGCCGGTCATGAACCGCGCCATCAACGAGACTCTGTCGCGTACCCTGTTGACCTCCGGCACGGCCATCACGGTGCTGATTGTGTTGCTTGCTTTGGGCGGACCGATCCTTAGGCCGTCAGCCTTCACGCTGCTGATCGGTTTTATCACCGGAACCTATTCGTCGATCTATATCGCAGGCCCGGTGGTGCTCTACTGGGAGAGCCGCGTGAAGATCAAACCGCAGAGGGCGCGCGCCGCCTGACGCGGACATCCGAGCGGGCTGAGTCCCAACGTCAGCCTTGAGTATTGAATTCAATACCGGTCGCGGCCGCTACAGGCTCGCCACGGCAGGCGCGCTTGAGAAGCTTCCCGACGCAGTCTCGATAACCCTGGTGCTGGAGCGCAGCGACGGAATCGAGAAAGTCGCATTCAGATGCACCGTCAGCTCGAACCTGCTCGACCGCGACGTCGCCTCGATCGACGCCGAGTGGTTGACGGAGCATCTCGCACCGTGGATAGAACGTGAATTCGAGATGACCCGGGAGCTGGCGCTCAAGTCGATACGGACCGAGCGCAGCCTGATGGAACTGACGTTCGACCAGTCCAACCGCGGCCCATTCTGAGCGTTGTTCTGAGCGTGCCCGGTGGGTCGAGCCGCCCATCGGTTTGGTCCGGTGCGTAGCCGGGAAGCTCGAGCGCGAGGACAACACCCAGAGGAGGCTAGCGATGGCAGTCGCGATTCGGCCCGCCACGCAAAACGATATTCCCGAACTCAACCGCATGGTCGGCGAGATGGCCGCCTACCATGAATCGATCGACGAGCGCGCGCGTTTCGACTGGAAGGAAATCCGCAGTTCCGACCGATGGCTCGCGACTGTGCTCGCACGGGACCATCACGCAATCTGGGTTGCCGACTACGGCGACGGGATTCTGGTCGGTTACCTGTGGGTCCATCTGCGACGACCGCGCGAGGGCTACCAACCTCCGGTGATCGGATATATCAGCCAGGCTTTTCTTGAGGACCATTGGCGCGGCAAGGGTCTAATGACCCGGATGCTGGCCAAGGCCTACGATTGGTTACGCGCCAAGGGAATCACGGTCGTGACCCTTAACGTGCACCATCGCAACTCGTCCGGCTCCGAGGCCTGGTACCGTCTGGGGTTTGAAGATTGGACTCACGAACGCAGGATGGTCTTGAAACCTGCCGCGCCGGGAAAATAACCGGGTTCTTGACCTATCGGTAAGGCCCGGTTTTCCCTTGACAAATCAACCAGATCGCCTTACTAGACTGTTTGGGTCCAGTATTTTCCTGGGCCCATTTCAACGTTTGACAGATAATCAGTTAAGGCTATACTGGACTTGTTGAGTCCACTAATATTTTCAAAGGAGCGGGAGCGGCTGAGGGATAGCAATGGTTAAGCTACCCATCTACATGGACAATCACGCGACGACTCCGGTCGACCCCCGGGTGGTCGACGCGATGTTGCCGTTTTTCACGACCACGTTCGGGAACGCTGCGAGCCGTAACCATAGCTTCGGATGGGAAGCTGAGGAAGCGGTCAGCACCGCTCGCGAGCAGATTGCCAAGGTTATCGGCGGCAAGGCCAAGGAAGTCATATTCACGAGCGGAGCAACCGAATCGGACAACCTGGCTATCAAGGGCGTCGTCGAGTTTTACAAGGAAAAGGGTAATCACGTCATCACCTGCGTGACCGAGCACAAGGCGGTACTCGACAGTTGCCGCACGCTCGAGCGCCATGGCAAGGCGACGGTCACTTATCTGCCGGTCGACAAGTACGGGATGGTCGATCCCGACGACGTTCGCAAGGCAATTACCGACAAGACCGTGCTTATCTCGATGATGTACGCCAACAACGAGATCGGCACGATTCATCCGATTCGCGAGATTGGCCGGATCGCCAAGGAAAAGGGCGTCATCTGTCATTGCGACGCGGTTCAGGCGGTCGGCAAAATACCGGTCAACGTCGACACCGACGGAATCGACCTGCTCGCGATGAGCGGGCACAAGCTTTACGGTCCCAAGGGAGTGGGCGCCATCTGGGTGCGTTCCAAGGGGCCGCGGGTACGGCTTACGCCGATTATCGACGGCGGCGGGCACGAGCGCGGGATGCGCTCGGGGACGCTCAATGTGCCGGGTATCGTCGGTTTCGGCAAGGCGTGCGAGATCGCGCAGAACGAGATGGCCGACGAGACGGCGCATCTGCTCGAGCTTCGCAACAAGCTTCAGGCGGGGCTGTTCGAGCGACTCGACGAGATCTATCTGAACGGCCATCCGACCGAGCGGCTGCCCGGCAACCTCAACCTGAGCTTCGCGTACGTCGAGGGTGAGTCGCTCCTGATGGGTATGAGCGACGTGGCGGTCAGCTCCGGGTCGGCATGTACGTCGGCCACGCTTGAGCCGTCATACGTTATTCGTGCGCTGGGAGTCGACGACGAGCTTGCCCACAGTTCGATTCGCTTCGGACTTGGCCGCTTCAACACCGAAGAGGAAGTCGACTTCGTGACCGACAAGGTCACTAAGGAAGTGCGGCGGCTGCGTGAGATGTCGCCGCTTTACGAGATGGCCCGGGAAGGTATCGATCTCAAATCCGTCCAATGGAAGGCGGAGTAGCTGGAATAGACAAACAGGGACGGTAGAGCCATGGCTTATTCGGATAAGGTCCTCGATCATTACAATAATCCGCGCAACGTAGGCAGCTTTTCCAAGGAAGACGCCGACGTGGGAACCGGAGTTGTGGGCGCGCCGGAATGCGGCGACGTGATGAAACTGCAGCTCAAGATCGGCGACGACGGCGTGATCGAAGATGCGCGTTTCAAGACCTTCGGCTGCGGCAGCGCGATCGCGAGTTCGAGCTACGTGACCGAGTTGGTCAAGGGCAAGCATATCGACGAGGCGATGGCGATTAAGAACACCGTAATCGTCAAGGAATTGAATCTTCCCCCCGTCAAGATTCACTGTTCTGTTCTGGCCGAGGACGCAATCAAGGCCGCTATCGGTGACTGGAAGAAGCGCAAGGGTACGGCCGAAGCCCCGGCGGAGCAAAAGCAGGCCGCGGCGAGTGCGGCCGGGGGACAGGGCGAGTAGAACTGCGATGCTGACGCTTTCGGACTCGGCAGTCCGGAAAATCAAGGAACTGGTCGCCGAAAAGGACGACTCCTCTGGGCTGCGTGTCAAGGTCGTGGGCGGAGGATGCTCCGGTCTGCAATACCGGATGGAGATCGGTTCCGCCGGCGAACGTGACAAGATTTTTGAGCGCGATGGAGCCAAGCTCATCATCGACAAGAAGAGCTTTCTCTATCTGAACGGGTCGGAACTGGATTTTGCCGAAGAGCTGATGTCGTCGGGCTTTCGGTTGGTTAATC
>JBJKQX010000075.1:0-2792 GCA_046704965.1 Binataceae bacterium (SeqCode) | reverse complement strand
CTGCGGTACGTAACGCCCCGTTCGACGGTGGTCGCGGTCAACGTGGGCGGCGCGATCGTGCCGGTCGCCATCTCGGTCTATGTAGTGGCGCTGTGGCCGGCGGTTTTGTTGCACGCTGCGATCGGCGTCGCGATCGTCTCGCTCGTGGTGCATCGATTCGCCCGCCCTATTCCCGGACTTGGAATCGCGACTCCGATGCTGGTGCCGCCGATCGTCGCGGCCGTATGCGCCTGGCTGCTCGGGGCCCATCACCCCGACGCGGTCGCATACGTCAGCGGCGTGATGGGTACGCTTATCGGCGCCGACATTGCCAATCTCAACAAGATTGGCGGACTGGGCGCCCCGGTTGCCTCGATCGGCGGAGCGGGAACCTTCGATGGAATCTTTCTAACCGGAATCGTCGCGGTCCTGATAGCCTAGGCGCGCAGGACCGCCGGCCCATTCATGGCCAGTGAAGCCTTCCCTGCATCTTGCGGTTCATCTACGCGGGCTTGAACTTGACCAGCGTGTGCTCGGGAGTCACGTCGTCGAAGAACGCAGTGACCGGCATCCCGATTTTGAGCTGCTCGGGCGGCGCGACGATATTGGTGGTCATGCGAGGACCCTCGTCGAGTTCAACGATAGCGAGCACGTAGGGCGCGTCGGCGAAGGCGCGGCTGGATGCGCGACGGACGACGGTATAGCTGTAGATGGTGCCGCGTCCGCTCACTCGCTCCCACGACAGATCCTTCGACAGGCAGTGCGGGCATCGATCGCGCGGATAATAGATGAACTTTTTGCATCCGCCGCAGCGCTGAAGCGTCAGCTCATGGCGCCGTGCCGCGTCCCAGAACGGACGGCTGGCGGGTGTCGGCTTGGGAAGTGGCTTTATGTAATCGCTCATGACCGTCGCTCCAGAACGAGGCTTACCTGTTCGCTCATGATTCCGCCGTTACCGTTCACGTAGGCAAGCGCGGCATCCTTTACCTGGCGTCCGTCTCCGCGTCCCATCAACTGCCTGATGGCTTCCGTCACGTGGCTCATCCCGCCGCCCAGTCCCGGCTGTCCGAAAGAAAGCTGCCCGCCGTGCGTATTGCAGGGAAAATCACCTGCGTAGGTCAAATCGTGCTCCGCGACGAACGGTCCGCCCTGTCCCTTCTTGCAGAAACCGGCGTCCTCCAGGGTCACGACGACGGTTATCGTGTAACAGTCGTAAGGACAGACGAGATCCATGTCCGCAGGCTTGAGACCCGCCATCGCGAACGCCGCCGCGGCCGCGGGCTTGATCGGAGAGTCGGTGAGCGACGGTGCGTAACTGATCGAAGAGTGATTCGCGTACTCGCCTGCGCCCAGCAGCCATACGGGCGGATTCTTCGCGCGCTTTGCAATCTCGGGCGAGGCCACGACTACCGCGGAACCTCCGCTTACGGGACTTACGATCTCGAAAAGATGAATTGGATCGACGATCACGCGCGAGCCCAACACGTCGGCTATCGTGAGCGGCTTCTCATTGAAGGTGGCGAGGGGATTCCTGAGCGCGTTGGTGCGCTGGTCGACCGCAACCTTCGCCATCTGCTCCGGCGTGGTGCCGTACTCGTGCATATGGCGGCGTGCGATAAGCGCGTATCCGCAGTTGGCGCCGATATTGCCATAGGGTGATTCGAATTCGCGTTGAACGGAGACAGTGGGCGGGCGCTGATCGCCGGCGCGGTTGAGGTCGGCGACCAGGCACAGGACCGCGCTGCACATCCCGGCGTCGATCGCGGCGGCCGCGCGCCATATCATCCCGGCCGGGCTTGCGCCGCCGATATCCACCACGTTCAGCATCCGCGGCGCGAACCCCAGCACCTCGATTGCGGAGGCCGGATAGAGCATCCCTGCGTCGGCATACGGCATTCCTACAAGGAATCCGTCGATATCGTTCTTTTCGAGTCCTGCGTCGGCGATCGCTTCGGCGGCAACGTCAGCCATCAGGCCGAGCGCCGTCAGGTCGCCCGGTTCCTTTGCCGGTTTGAGTTCGCCGATTCCGATCGCGGCAGCCTTTCCCTTTAAGCTCATCAGCGCCCACTCCTGAATCGAGTTGAGTTTACGGATACCACAAAAGGACTCGCGCGCGTCAAAGGCGAGCGCGAATCTGCCGCGAGGCTGACATCGAGAGCGGCTTCATATAGCGTTTAGGGTTCAAGGCCGGAGGTTCAAGGAGTTACGATATGGTGTTCATCATCTGCGACGACCACAGCGAAAGCGTCGAGGCCGACGATTTGGACATGGCACAAGCGAAGCAACTGATGCTCGGCGGCGACAAGTCGGACGCGACGGCGGAGGAAAAAGAAGTAATCGAGTTCGGCAAGGTGCATCGCGACTGCAACATCCGCATCATGCCCGGCTGAGGATTTTTCCCCGATTGTTCCGGAGTCATTCCGGGCAAAGTGAGCCGCTGCGGTACGGGCGAATGTTGAAGCGATTTCCGCTTACCGTTCCCGAGTCGTTGGCGGCTCGCAATTTTTTCGGCGCCATTTCACCAAGCGATTTTCGCGTAAAGTGCCGCAAACGGGCCGTCGGGCTGATCGTTCGAAGCGATCGCGATACTTCGCGAGCCGGCTGGTCGCGCGAAAAAACACGTATTTGATCGCGCTTTCACCGCAACCGTATTGACCAGCCTCAACTCCGCCGGATACTATGCGCGGGCGGGGTGGAGCAGTCTGGTAGCTCGCCGGGCTCATAACCCGGAGGTCGTGGGTTCAAATCCCTCCCCCGCAACCACCCAGTCTTCCGTCTCTGGGACATCTCGGAGAATCGCTCGATAAGCGCGC
>JBJKQX010000074.1:0-3056 GCA_046704965.1 Binataceae bacterium (SeqCode) | reverse complement strand
TCCGTAGGCCGCGTCGACGGTCGCGTCGAGTTGGTGATGCATCCTCACCAGCGCGGGTGACATGGTCAGCGGGTCGTACAGGTCGGCAAGCGATGCCCCGGGAAATTGCGCGCGGGCGTCGAGCACGCCGTGTGCCGTCGCTTCGATTTTCTGCTTCTGCGCCTCGCTCGGCGCTTCGGGCCAGGGGTAGGTGTTGTAGACGATATCCTTGGAGTATCGATAACGACTTTCAAGCCGGCCGCAGGTGTAGCGTACCCAGGCGTTGTGCATCGTCGAGCACAAAACGCCGAAGTGATAAAGCGATGTTCCTTTTACGACAAAAAGCAGATCGCTGCTCAGGGTCATGTCATCGATAAACCCAATTGGAACGAAACGCCGACGTTCAGATGATACCTTCGCGATAACGAGATACTCGCTTCGTGGCAGATTCTCGACGTGAAATCGCGTCGGAGTTTCGGCTAACTTGCGCGTCGGCGCACTCTTGCTCGCGAGCCGCATTTGTTTCACGGCCTCGACGCGCTTCATCACCTCGGGCATCTTGCGCAATTCCGTGGGCGGGCACTCACCCAGCCAAAGGCACCAACGCTCATAACCGTTGATGAATTCGTCGGCGCCGAGCCAGCGCCGGAAATATCGTGCCGCTTGCGGTTCGCGCTTAAGGAATTCCGCCTTTTCCTCTGCCGTAAACAGGTAGTGGCCGCCGTCGATCGGCTTGTTGCCGATGCCGATTTCGGGCACGTCGCAAATCGGGTTGGAGCGGCGCGCCAGCACCACATCTGGCGCATCCACTAGATAGGGATTGATGTTCGAAACGTTCAGCGCGTGTGGCTCACCGCGAATATCGTCGTATTCATAGATAATCTTATTCGAGATTTCAAACATACCGAAGCCGATGATGACGCAATGCACCGCTGCCATGCCCCGCGCCTCGTTGCTCCACCGAAAAGTGCGGTGCGCGAAATGGATGCGGATGCCCTGTCCCAGCAGCCAGCCCCACAGCACCCCGACCTGCTCGCCCTGACTGATGCTATTGGTTGAGACGAAAGCGCAACGAATCTGCGTGTCGCGCACATAGCGGGCCGCCTTCACGTACCAAGCGGCGACGAAGTCGAGCAGGCCAGAGCCCTCGATCCCCGCAAATACCTGCGCGACATCGGTACGCTGCGCGTCATTAAGAAATTTCGCGCCCACGAACGGCGGATTCCCGAGCACGTAGCTGCAGCGCTCAGCCGGCAGTACCTCCGCCCAATCCAGCTGCAGCGCATTGCTATTGACCACGTGTGGCGTGGTCTTGAGCGGGATGCGTGCGAAATATAGCCCGAACTCCTCCGATACGCGCACGTTCATCTGGTGATCGACCAGCCAGAGCGCGACCTGCGCGATCTGCGCCGGGAATTCCTCGATCTCTATGCCGAAGAACTGGTCGACATCGATCTGCAGTTCCTGGTGGATGTCGAGAAAGCGCGAGCCGGGACCGGCATGCACCACGCGCAGCAGTTCGAGTTCGAGCTTGCGCAGTTCGCGGTAAGTGATGACCAGGAAGTTGCCGCAGCCGCAGGCAGGATCGAAAAACGTCAGGGCACGCAGTTTCTTGTGGAACTCGAACAACCTGTTCTTGTTGCCTTTGATCCTTTTAAACTCGGCCCACAGCGCGTCCAGGAACAGCGGCTTGATTAGCTTGAGGATATTTTCTTCCGAGGTGTAGTGTGCGCCCAGGTTACGCCGCGCCTTGTCGTCCATGATCGACTGGTACAGCGCGCCGAAAATCGCTGGGGAAATCGCGCCCCAATCCAGCGTGCAGCAGTCCAGCAGGGAATCGCGCATGTGCGTGTCGAAGGACGCCAGCGGCAGCGACTCCTCGAACAACTTGCCGTTGACCCAGGGAAAAGCGCGCAACTGCTCGTCCAGCGTCGTGGGGCGCCGGTCTTCTGCCTGGTTCAGCACCTGAAACAGTTGCGCCAGTTGCGGCCCGAGGTCAGAGCCGTCGTTCGCGGTCCGCTCGTCCACCCAGGCGCGAAACGCCTGCGCCGGCTGGAAAATCCCGGTGTCGTCGGCGAACAGGCAGAACAAGAGGCGCACCAGCAACAGCTCCAGCGCGTGGCCGGTGTAGCCGCTCGCCTTGAGCAGGTCGTGCAGCCGGCCCATCTGCTCGGCAGCCTTGATGTTGACCGGGTCCTGCGGCTTGATCTCCTGCACGCGGTATCCCGCAATAAAGCCGAAGTACCTGAGCTTGTTGTGCAGGTCAGCCAGCTTGAACTCGATCTCGCTGTCGGCGTCCAGATCGTACAGACGGAAGCGCGCGAAGTCGGAGACGATAATATAGCGAGGCAGGTCGCGCTCTGACAGCCCTTCGAAGTAATCCGCGGCCTGCGCAAATGCGCGGTTTAGGTCCTGATCGGCGCTCTTGTGTTCAATCAGCAGCACCCCTTTCCAGAACGCGTCGATACGGCCGCGCTTCAGGTGCTCCCCCGCACGCACCAGCTTGACTTGTTTTTCGAACACTGCGACACGGCGGCGTTCGATGCCGAACACGCCGAAGAAATCGTTCCAAAAGCTTTGGGCCTCAGCGCGCTCCGAGGTCTCGCCCTCCCACTTGCGCGAGAAGGCGAGCGCACGGCTCTTGATTTCATTCCAGGAAAGCGGCACGTCAGGCCGCCAGCATGGTTTGCACGCCTTCGATCGGCATTTGGCCCGCCTCCCTCAAACCATTACGACATTCATTCCGAGCGACTTAGCGCTCGCTGCCATCGCTTCGTCGAGGCATAGGATGCCTTGCGCGCTCAGGCTTGATGCGATGGCCAGGTGAAGCGCGTCGCCCGCCCTAAGCTTCAAAGTATCGTCGCCGGCCAGCTCGGCAGCGCGGCGGAATTCCTCCCGTCCTGGAATGGCAATCGTGCAATGTTTATGCGCGAATTCGTTGACCCTCGCCTTCGCCTGTTTCGCCAGACTCGTCGCCGTCTGTCCGGTTCGCACTTTTATGGCAACGGCGGACGCAAATTCGACCAAGGTCCACTCGCTTATCGCCAGACGCTCGCCCGAGGATTCGAGCCAATCCA
>JBJKQX010000073.1:0-5032 GCA_046704965.1 Binataceae bacterium (SeqCode) | reverse complement strand
GGTCGGGGTGGCTGGAGTCTTCATCGACATTGGCGTCAAGCATCCCAAAAAGCCAGGAAGTTTCCTCTTAGGCGTGGAGTGCGACGGCGCCAGCTATCACTCTGCAAAATCAGCACGCGATCGCGATCGTTTGCGGCAGGCGATCCTCGAAAATTTGGGATGGGAGATCCATCGCATCTGGTCCACCGACTGGTTCAAGGACAGTAGCCGCGAGATCGAAAAACTGCTCGCCCACTTGGATCGGGTCTCTCGTCAGTAAACACTATCCCGCTGCAGGCAGTTAAGGACTGCCAAATACTGCAAAGGCCCGCAATCAGAAGGAGATGCGAATCGTCTCGGATCATGTGTAGTGTACCCGGACTATCGCAGAACGAGCGGACTCAAAAGTCCAGCCTGCTCAGGTGTTCGAAGGGATCGGCGTCGCGAGAGTGCGTTCCTAGCCAATTGGTAAATACCCCGGATTCTGTATCAAACTGTCCTATAGTAAAGAGACTAAACGTGTAATCGTCAGACGAACACAGAATGCTCGACCTAACGCTGCAAAGTCTCTTTAACTCCTCAGGAATCGGTTCGGTAGCGATCAGGAACCCTAGGCTGGCGCCGAAGACCTCCTTGTAGAGTTTTGCCTGATAAACATTTCGAATGGTTGGGCTGCCTAGCTTCACCTCCACTGTGAACATCGTGGGCAGGCGCGTAGGTTCAACACTTCCCACGATATCCGGTCTGAGCGTCATGTATCGAAAGAGGATTTCAGAGCCACTAGGAAAGGACGCTTTCAACCGTTCACTGAAGCCCTTCGATGCGGACGTTTCTGCAATTGCCTGCTTGCCGATCGATGCGAAAGATCGTTCCAACGCATTCTTCACCGGCTCGTACAGGTCTTTTTCTTTGGCTGACATGAGCACCAATCATACGTGACCGCTGTTACCGGATTCGAGCTCTAGCGCAAGATCCCCGTGTTACCAAGTTCCGCGATTGCGGAAATAACGCGCCAGACCTCCAGGCGCCCATCCGCTCCAGTCGCGGGCTCTCCAGGTACCACCTGGAAAGTCGTCGTCGTCATCATAGGGGTCTTCGCTGTGCCGAGAGCCCGAAGCTTGGTCCGATCGCCGGGGACGATCGTATATCGAACGGTACGCATACTCCGCTGGCGGTTTGGCGAGAGCGAGCATGAGAGCCTCGGCACGGTCGGGTGATGGGACTCCCCGGGCGCGAGCGTTCTCTTTCGACTCGATTTTCATACGCCCGTGGGAGTCAAGCTCGCGGAGGATTCCGGCGAGCTGACCGATAGTGGTCTCGTCAACCAGTCCTTCAACCTGACCACGCTCGATGAGATCCGCAAGGTTCTGATAAAAACACGCCTTGCGGTTGACGAAACGGCGGGCCGGATCATTGTCGCGCAGATGCGGCTTACTCTCACACGCCGTTGCCACGTTCACCATCTCGACCGGGAAGCGGCAGTCACGCAGATGAAGTGCGAAGTTGTACCCGATTCCGATCGCGTCGACGTACACCACCCTAAGCCGCCTCCGAAATCGGTTGAGTAACTCGACGACCCGTCCGCGGGTGTCTTCGCCGCGCCAGGCACCCATCGAGATTATCCTTGCCCGACCGTGTGTGTATTCGCACACATAGACCACGGTTTCGGATTCTCCACCACCGACATCTACGCCGGCGACCAGGGAGCTTGAACCGTCATCGACGACCGGGTTTTCGAGTGCGAGTTGCTTTGCGCGTTCCAGCCACGACATCCTGAAGAGCGCCTTTTCGTCCTGTGCCGGGAACTGGGCCATCACCCGTGCCATCCACTGCGGCGAGGCGCCCTCGTTGTCGTGCCACCAGACCTGGTACTGGTCGTAGACCCAGCGTTTGGTAACCAGGTGCGGGAATGGATTGTCATCGAGCGGCCCGCCCTCTGCTGGGTCCAAGCTCAGGAGTTGCTCGAGAGAAAGCCCCTTGAGATTGGGCGAATCGAAGGCACCTATTGTGAGACATTTCCACAAGGTTCGGTCTTTGGTGAATGCGTCGAAGAAGACGCCCGAGGGGATCGTGGGGTTGCCGGCCATCACGATGTGTCCCTTGCCGCCGGCCATGGTTCCGTAGACTGCGTCCCAGACGTCGGGCTCAATTCCTGGCGCCTCATCGGCGATAATCAATGTGCGGTCGCCATGATAACCCTGAAAGTTCGGCGCCTGATTGGTTGAGAACCCGAGCGCAAAGTTCTTGTCATCGCGAAACTTGAGCTCTGTTTTCTTCAGTTTCGGGTAGAGGATCTGCGAACGGTCCGCCAGTCGGTGGATCTCGGACCACAGTTGAGTGTTCACCTGACGCTGGGTGGGCGCGGTGGTGAGAACGATGCCCTCGGGATATCGCGCGAGCCACCAGAGCGTCGCGACAGCGAGGGTGAAGGTTTTGCCCACTCCATGACAAGCCCTAACCGCGGTCTTGGAGCTAGATTTGATTGACCGCAGGATGTCGCTCTCACCAGGCCATAGGTCCACGCCCAGAAAATGGGTGGCGAACAGAACCGGGTCGCGCACGACTTTCTTTACGAAGAGTTTCTGTTCATCCGACAGTTCATGATCACTCTTTCTTTTCATCGTCCTCCTCCTCGCCGTCAATCGGCCCTACTGCCTCGAGCAGCTGTACGAGCGTTAGCGGTTTGCCGTCCTTGCCGGTCAGTTCGTGCCGCTGGGGCGCGGCGTATCCATTGATTTGTGCGGAGTGGCGCAGCACCTTGATCCCGGCTTCGACCGAACGTGGATTGCCCTTTCGGATACCGGGCTGAAGGTTGGAAAACATCTCCTCGCAGCGGGCGGTGTCGAGCTTGCGGAACTCTTCGACCGCGATCGACGGCTCGCGAGCGATGGCCTTGCGGAAGGCCTTGTGACAGGCCTGCCGGGAGATCTGGAAGTTCTCAGGAAAGGTCGCGCCGTCGGGGATCGCAACGATAGCCTGGGCCTGGCCGCGACCGACACGGGTGATCTGTTCAGCGATTGCTTCGAAGCTTAGGCCGATACGCTTTAGGTGAAGTATTTCGGCTTCGACCCACCTCGCCCTTAGAACAGCCACGGAGACCGAGATGGGGCGACGGTTGCCGCGCCAGGTCCCGTCCGGTTGACGCTTCATTACTCACCCACCAGTTCGGGCCTCAGCCCGAGTGCCGCCATGCGTTCGAGGGCAACTGCAACGAACGGAGGTGACTTCTCGATTGCGTAGCAGCGTCGCCTAAGGTTCTGCGCGGCTACCAGTTGGGACCCGCTGCCGGAGAACGGCTCATAACAGAGATCGCCGGGCCCGGTATGCATCTCCATCGGCAGCGTGAACAGCTTGCAGGGTTTGCAGGTGGGATGGGCGTCGGTTTCGACCTCCGAGCTTGGCACCTCCCACACCGTGCTCGGAAACTCTCCCGCAGTCCTTCCGAAATCCGCTCGGTGGTTTTTGGGCCTGTGGCCCCTTATCCATCCGTAGAGACAGGGTTCGTGTTGCCAGAGATAGGTCGAGTAGGTGAGTACCGGGCGGCTTTTGACCCAGACGATCTGCTGGTGAACGAAAGCGCCGAACTCGTTCCAGATAGATTCCAGCATCGCCTGGCGGCGTGAGGCGTGCCAGGCGTACCATGCTGCATTGCGGACGATCGCGTGCTTGACTGCGGTGCCGATGAAACCGCGATAGAGTTCGACGCCTGCCGACTCTGCGTTGCTAACGTCGGCGCTCTTGGCTTCCAGGTATTGGCCCGACCAGTTCTTGTCGCGATTCGCGGCGCCTCGATTGCCCCACGATTGCGGATGCGAGCCACCCGTATAGCCGACGGCATAGGGCGGGTCGGTAACGAACAGGACTGCCCGCTCACCGTTCATCAATCGCGTCACGTCGTCTTCATTGGTTGAGTCCCCGCACAGAAGCCGATGGTCACCGATCTGCCACAGTTGCCCGGGTTGAGTGGCCCACTTCTTCTGCAACTCGCCGGCTCTATCGAACTGTGCAGGAGGTTCATCATGGGGATGGAGCAGAGTCCATAACTGGTCGCCCGCCGTGCGTCGCAGCAGCTGCTGCACTGCCGGGCTGTCAGTCTGAACGGTTTCGAGTAGTGACTTGATTCGCTCGGCATCCGACTCCGCCATTGCGGCGAGGGGATCTAAGGTCAGCAGGATTTTGTCGGCTTCTTTCTCAGTTACGTCGAGCACCAGCACTGGAACGATCGCGTCGGGAGTCGTGTCTCTGCGCAGATGACCGTCGATCAACTGCAAGCTTCCGTCCTCCAACTCACGGGCAAGAAGTGCGTCGGAGTATCCGACTTCCTTGAGTAATCCTCGCAGGGCTTCGACCTGGCTCCGTGGGTGTCTGCGCCAGTTGCGCGGATTCGGCTGAAGGTCCCTGGCGGGAACCCGTCTGAGTTCCTTTATGCGGTCGCGAATGCTTGTGGCCTCGGGTTTGGTCGACGAGAGAACCGCACCCCGATCAGCCGACTCCGCACCTGACGAGTATATGCCCATCGTCTATTCACCTCGCTGGGGCTGCGCATCTTTGCGTCGACTGTATAGAGGTTGACGTGGGTTCTCGATTCAAGTTGGAATCAGTTGGAATGATATCAATCGCGATACTGAACCTTGCTGAATCGCTGCCGTTCGACGCAATCCAGGTTCCCCCGGTACGCCTTGAGAGAGAGCGTCTGTACTACCGACCGCGAGGTCCGCTTGAGCCTGCGACAGGACGAAGAGAACGGCTGGTGTTCGATTTCGCCAGTCTGGCCGACGCTTCGGACCGCGTTATTCTAGAATTCGCCAGAACCTGGGGAGTGCTGGGGCTGTGCCGACACAAGAAGGTCTTATTTCACCAGGGGCCCCTCTGCTTGCCGCGCCGAGCGGGGGATGAGTTCTTCGAGCCAATTTCCAATTGGCGAAGGCGTGCCCGCATCATACGAACGATCCTCAGCCTTAAGGCAAATCTCAAGCGCGACCATCTAGGAAGCCCCTCTGACTGGAAGACTGTGTGGCCCGCCAAGCCGCCTGCCGATAACGAGGCTGCAGGC
>JBJKQX010000072.1:0-3043 GCA_046704965.1 Binataceae bacterium (SeqCode) | reverse complement strand
AACCTCAAGCGCCTGCAGATGATGCGAGATTGCAACGGCCGTCCTTTCGCGATCCAAACGTTGCCCATGCCGCGGAGCGTCAAAGACGACGACCAGGGACGACTGCCAGCTTCGTACGCGAATTTCTACATCACCAATGGCGGGATCCTGATGCCGACGTTCGATTGTGCCACTGACGAAACTGCGCGTCTGAAACTCGAGAGTTTGTTCCCGGGTCGCTATGTCATCGGGATTCCGGCCACGGATTTGGTGCTCGGTCTGGGCGCGATTCACTGCCTGACCCAGCAGCATCCCGCGCCGCCCGCCTGACGGGTTGCGCATCGCAGGCGTCCGTCGCAGCGCGTCTATCGCGGAATGTCCGTCACGGACGCGCTTCGTATTCCGTCGTTTTCGCTCGCAAGTTGACGCCCGCCTCGGCTAATTTTCGTGATCGAAGCGCGCAGCAACGATCGTTCAAAACGCGAAACGCGATAAGGGGCGGGTTACGATGGGACGCACGCTGTTTGACAAAATCTGGGACGAGCATGTGGTCGCCGACATGGGCGGCGGCGTTGCCCTGATGCACGTCGACCTCCATCTGATGCACGACCTTGGCGGCGGACCGGGATTGAAGGACCTCGCCGACAAGGGCTACCGGGTTCGAAATCCCGAATTGACCTTTGCGACCGTGGATCACGCGGTCTCGAGCGAACCCGGCCGCAACGAGGACACCAATCCTGTCGGCGGCAGGCTGCTGAGGATGCTCCGGGCACGGACCGAGGCGAGCGGCATCAGAATGTTCGACCTCGGAAACGACGGGCAGGGAATCGTGCATGTGATCGGGCCCGAAATGGGGCTCAGTCTGCCCGGGATGACGATCGTTTGCGGCGACAGCCATACCTGCACCCACGGCGGTCTTGGCGCCCTCGCTTTCGGAATCGGTTCGAGCGAGATGGTTCACGTGCTCGCGACGCAGACCACGGTCCAGCGAAAACCCAAGCGTATCCGGGCTGTGATGGATGGCCGTCCTGCCGCCGGCGTGACGCCCAAGGACCTGATTCTGCATCTGATCGGCCTCATAGGCGCCGTGGGTGGCTCGGGTTCGGCCATGGAATACGCCGGACCGGCGATTCGCGCACTTGGAGTCGAGGGCAGGCTGACCGTTTGCAATCTCTCAATCGAGCTTGGGGCAAAGATTGGGATGGTCGCGCCGGACGATACGACGTTTGAATATCTCGCGGGCCGTCCGATGGCTCCATCGGGAGAGACGTGGGATCGCGCCCTCGCCCACTGGCGAACTCTCAACTCCGACCCCGATGCCAGTTTCGACCGCGAAGTAGGTTTCGACGCGAGTGCGCTCGCTCCGCAGGTGACGTGGGGAACCAGTCCCGAGCAGGTGGTCGCGATTGACGGTCGCGTGCCCGACCCCGACACGACCGGCGCCGACGCGGTGCGACGCTCCTCGATGCGGGCCGCGCTCGAATACATGGACCTTGCACCCGGCACGCCGCTTGAGGGCCTGCCGATCGATCGGGTGTTTATCGGTTCATGCACCAACAGCAGGCTTTCCGACCTGCGCGAAGCTGCGCGCCTGGTCAAGGGCGCGAAGGTCGCCGAGCGGGTCACGGCTTGGGTGGTGCCGGGCTCGACCGGGGTCAAACGGGCGGCCGAAGCGGAGGGACTCGATCGAATCTTCCGCGACGCGGGCTTCGATTGGCGCGAGCCGGGATGCTCGCTATGTGTCGGCGCGAACGGTGAGATGGTCGCTCCGGGCAATCGATGCGTCTCCACGTCCAACCGCAACTTCGTGGGTCGCCAGGGGCCGGGCGCGAGAACTCATCTTGCCAGCCCCGTCACTGCAGCCGCCTCGGCTCTGGCCGGACGGCTGGTCGACGTTAGAAAGCTTGGAGTCGAGCCGTGGAAAAATTCGTAACCGTGCGCGCTGTCGCGGCGCCCCTGATGCGCGACAACGTCGATACAGACGTTATCATCCGGATCGTCCGACTGGTGGGTGGCAGACCCGACGAGGTCGGTCGCTACGCCTTCGAACTCCTGCGGTTCCTCCCCGATGGCAGCGAAAATCCCGATTTCGTTCTGAACCGCGAGCCTTTCCGGGGCGCGCAGATCCTGCTTGCCGGGGCAAACTTCGCTTGCGTCAGTTCTCGCGAGCCCGCCGTATGTGCGCTTCAACAGATCGGGTTGCGATGCGTAATAGCGCCCAGCTTCGGCGATATCTTCTTTGCCAACTGCTTTCAGAACGGGATGCTGCCGATCGTGATGGAGCGGCGCGTTATCGAGGCTATCGTCGCCGAGGTCGAGTCCGACCCGGCGCGCGGTTTCGTGACAGTTGATCTTGAAAGGCAGACGGTCACGTCGCCGTCGGGAAAGGAAATCAGGTTCGATATCGATTCGGGACGGCGGGAAGCGCTGCTCGGCGGTCTCGACGAAATCGGGATGACAATGAAGCGGGAAGCGGAAATCACGCAATTTCAATCGCGCGATCGCGTCCTCCGCCCGTGGATTTATCGCTGACGGGCGTGAGTTCCCGCGATTTTTTGAGCGTTCGGCCAAATTAAGTCGCCCAAAGAAGAATTCGGTCCCGATGCCCGGGCTGTCAATCACCTGCCTTCAAGAATTGCGCGTTGATAGATTCGACGGGTCGGGACGAGGAGTGGAAGTCGTGGAAGCTCTGAAAGGCGCGGTGAGAAGTCATGACACCGAAGCTGAGCGGACCATGGTCCCTGAAAGAAATTGAAGACTTTCTCCGTCAATCCGTAATTCCGATCCGCCTCGGATGCGTGTCCGGGGTGGAGTGGCCGATGCTGTTTTCGCTGTGGTTCATGTATCGCGACGGAGCGCTTTGGTGCGCGACCCAATCGACGGCAAAAATCGCGGTCGCACTGGAGGGTAATCCGCGATGCGCGTTCGAGGTGGCGGGCGACAACCCTCCTTACCGGGGAGTCCGTGGACAGGGACTCGCTCGTGTCACTGCGGAAAACGCCACGGAAGTTCTGACCGCGCTAATCGACCGTTACCAGGGAAATCGCAACACGTCGCTTGCGAG
>JBJKQX010000071.1:0-7233 GCA_046704965.1 Binataceae bacterium (SeqCode) | reverse complement strand
TTGGGTGAACTCGACGACGAAGCACTGGTGCGCATACTGACGGAGCCCAAGAATGCGCTCGTCAAGCAGTACCAGAAGCTGTTTGAGATGGAGAACGTGCACCTCAAGTTCACCCAGGGTGCGTTGCGTGCGATCGCCCGCGAGGCACTCAAACGCAAGTCGGGTGCGCGCGGGCTTCGGGCCATCATGGAGGCGATCATGGTGGACCTGATGTATGAAATCCCGTCGCAACCCAATATCAAGGAGGTGTTGATCTCGGAGGAAGTGGTAACGCAGAAGGAGCAACCGCTCTTGGTTTACCAAAAGACCGCCGAAACGGCTTAAGCCGGGATCTGCAACGATGCTTTTTCGAAATGACAAGAAAGACAATCCGAATCAGACCGCAGCGGTAGCCCTTCTCCCGCTGCGCGAGCTGATCGTTTTCCCGCACGAGGTGTACCCGATCTTCGTGGGTCGCCAGAAATCGATAAAAGCGCTTGAAGTTTCGGAAGCCCAGAAGCGCCCTATCCTGCTGGTAGCACAGAAAGACGCCAAGGTCGCGGAACCCAGTCCGCAGGACCTCTACACCATCGGCACTCTGGGCGTGGTGGTGCAGTTGCTGCGCCTGCCCGACGGCACCGTGAAGGCGCTGCTCGAAGGCAAGAAACGCGCGCGCATCGTCAATTACCTGCAACAGGACGACTACTTTCAGGTCGAAGTCGAGGAAATTGAGGAACTTACCGACCGCGGCGCGGAAATCGAAGCGCTGGTCCGTTCCGTGACCTCGACTTTCGACAATTACGTCCGCCTGAACAAGAAGATTCCGCCCGAGGTAGTTACGTCGATCGCGTCGATCGACGATCCGGGCTTTCTCGCCGACAAGCTGGTCGGCCACCTCTCCATAAAGATCGAGGACAAGCAGGCGCTGCTGGAGACATCCGATCCGGCAGAACGGCTTGAGAAAATTCTCGGCTACATGAAATCCGAGCTCGAAATTCTGGAGGTCGAAAAGCGCATCCGCTCAAGGGTCAAGAAACAGATGGAGAAGACCCAGAAGGAGTACTACCTCAACGAGCAGATGCGCGCCATTCAGAAGGAATTGGGAGAAAAAGACGAGTTCAAGAACGAGATCCAGGAACTGGAAGAGAAGCTTCGCCGCAAGAAGATGCCGAGCGAGGCACGCGAAAAGTGCGAGCGCGAGATAAAGAAGCTCAAGATGATGTCTCCGATGTCCGCGGAGGCGACCGTCGTGCGCAACTATCTCGACTGGTTTCTCGCCCTTCCCTGGTACGAATACACCGAAGACAAGCTCGACATTAAGGAAGCCGAGCGAGTGCTCGAGCAGGATCATTACGGTCTCGAAAAGGTCAAACAGCGCATCCTTGAGTACCTCGCGGTCGAGACTCTGGTCGGCCAGATGAAGGGACCCATCCTATGCCTGGTCGGGCCGCCGGGAGTCGGAAAGACCTCGCTCGGGAAGTCGATCGCACGCGCCACGGGACGCAAATTCGTACGTGTCTCGCTGGGCGGTGTGCGCGACGAAGCCGAAATCCGCGGCCATCGCCGCACCTATATCGGCGCGCTGCCGGGCAAGGTGATTCAGTCACTGCGCAAGGCAACTTCGTCGAATCCGGTCATGCTGCTCGACGAAGTCGACAAGATGTCGACAGACTTTCGCGGCGACCCGTCGTCGGCGCTGCTTGAAGTTCTCGATCCCGAGCAGAACTACACCTTCAACGATCACTACCTGGACTGCGATTACGACTTGTCGAAGGTGATGTTCATCACCACGGCGAACACGCTCGACCGGATTCCGCGCCCGTTGCAGGACCGGATGGAGGTCATCCGGATTCCCGGCTACACGGAGTCGGAAAAACTCAATATCGCCAAACGCTACCTTCTGAAAAAGCAGCGCGAGGCCAACGGCCTTGCCGAAGAGAACATCGAGTTCTCCGACGGCGCTATCCTGGGAATCATCCGTCGTTACACGCGCGAAGCCGGAGTGCGTAATCTCGAACGCGAGATCGCCTCGGTTTGCCGCAAGGCCGCCGTCGAGGTCGTGAAGACCGATCGCAACGCGCACGTAAAGGTCACCAGCTCAAGCCTCTCCAAGTACCTCGGTCCGCCGCGCTTCCGCTACGGCATTGCCGACGTCGAACCGCAAATAGGAGCCACGACGGGACTTGCGTGGACGGAGCTTGGCGGCGAACTGCTGACCGTAGAGGTGACTATCGTACCGGGACGGGGCAAGTTGACCGTGACCGGACAGCTCGGCGACGTGATGCAGGAGAGCGCACACGCGGCGATGAGCTACGTACGTTCGCGCGCTGAACTGCTTGGACTCGACAAAAACTTCTACCAGAAGGTGGATATTCACATTCACGTTCCCGAGGGCGCCATACCCAAGGACGGACCGTCGGCAGGAATCACCCTGGCAACCGCGCTGGTCTCGGCTCTATGCCGGGTACCGGTGCGCAACGACCTCGCTATGACCGGCGAGATTACGTTGCGCGGACGGATTCTTCCAATCGGCGGACTCAAGGAAAAAGTCCTCGCGGCGCATCGCGGCGGCATCAAGGTTGTCGTGATACCCAAGGAGAACGAGAAAGACATCGAGGAAATTCCAGCGCCCATTCTCAAGGGCATAGAGTTGGTCCCGGTCGAGCATATGGACGATGTGCTAAAACGCGCCCTTGTGCTGGCGAACCCGGAGGCGTTCTTCGAACCGAAGGCGCAGGACACGTCGGTGCAGTTCGAAGATAAGGCTCCGATTGACGGCGAAGAGGAAGACGACTCGACTGTTTCGCCTAACCTTTCCTGAACCATGTCTCAAGCTGAGCGCACCCGATGCCCGAAACCACGGACTCGGGTGCGCTCCTGAACCGCGAGCCGGAGGACACTTGGCGGGCTATGACAAAGGCTGAACTAATCGAGACGCTGGCGAACAAACTTCCGCTTAATAAGGCGGAGGCAGAGAGAGCCGTCAACATCATTCTTGAGGACATCATAACGGCGCTCAAACAGGGGCAACGCGTGAACATCTCCGGTTTCGGAACCTTCTCGGTTTCCACTCGGGAGGCGCGAACCGGGCGTAATCCCAAAACCGGAGAGTCCATAGAGATATCGGCGAGCCGTTCGGCGAAGTTCAAACCCGGCAAGCAGCTCAAGGATTCTCTGAACGAAGAACTGGGGTCGCCCCAGACCACATCGGCGTTTTAGCGGGGTCATTTCGTACCGCGCTGAGTACTCCGGTGACTGCCACCGCGGGCACGTGCATCGGCGGTGGACGCGCTAGCAGGTTTCGTCGGGCTTGGGGCACGCCCAAATTGATGTGTCTTCTTTTCGAATCGGGAGTCGATGACTCCCGATTTGACTCTTCGATTCAGATGTGGCGCGTGGGCTTCGCTAGCAGGCAACGCGTTCCTATTGATGGAAATGGAGAAGCGACAATCCTCGGGGTTTCGCCCCTGCGTTCGCCGCGTGTAACCTGAAGGCACGCTCGTGGGCGGTTAGCTCAGCGGTAGAGCATCGGCCTTACAAGCCGAGGGTCGCTGGTTCGAAACCAGCACCGCCCACCATGTTTTCTCTGACATCGAGAGAAGGGCTTTGACGCTTCGGGTTCGACCGCCCGCGCGGTTTGGCTCACGGCGCAGTGGCTGAAGCCTTCCTTACGAACGAGATTCAAGTCCCGATGGCACGCCTTACTAAATGTCCAAACTGCGGGTCAGCTACCTACAGCGTTGAAGCGAAGTTCTGTACGCGTTGTGGCGAATATCTGGAAACCGGGCACTTGCGCAGGCTGGCGAACGCGCTCAGGCGTGCGTTTGCCAGGCGGCGCTCGCAACATAGTGACACGAGGTAACGGATGGCCCGAGCCGGCGTCCTTCAGCTAATCAGTTTATGTCGTCCGTCGGCGCACGGGATGATGAGAAACGGGGGGATCTTTGGTGGCGATCTCGTCGCGACGGATTATCCGTGCATGGCTTCGCTGGTGTGACTCGGTTTTTCGCGCGACGTGGTCTTCGGCGCTGCTTGGCGCCGTCATTGGGGAATTCGCGCGCAAGAAAATCGGCGATCATTTGGCCCGGAGCCGTTCGGCGCGGATCTTCATCCAGATGGGGCGCACTGCCCCGAGTTTTCTCAGTTCCGCCGACGCCCAAGCATCTGCATCGCGACGTACGTCAAATATCTTCGATGGGTTCCGTGCGAACTTCTTGTGTTTGATGATGACCGGGATTTTCCGCCGGACGCTATCGAAGCGCCATAGCTTCTGATTTTTTTGCGCTTTTGACTTAAGGCCTTTGCGGTGGTCCGAAGAGCGGTGTCGTGACCGGTACGGCCACGCCCACGAACTCGGTTACGCTGTTGGCGCTGAAATTCGCCGTCCAGAGATTATTTCCGCTCGCATCGATGGCGACTCCGTTGGGCGTAACAAGCCCGCCACCCGTATATCCGGATTTTCCCGACATCGGCGAGCCGGGCACGGCGCCCAAAGAACCTTCCAACTCGGTTATGCTGTCACCCGAATAGTTTGCGACCCAAACGTCTCCGCCGCCGTCGATAGCGATCGCCGCCGGTCCCGACAAACCTCCGCCGGTATACGGCGCACCGGATACGGCAGCGCCCGAAGCGTCAAGCTCGGTCACACTGTCACCGTAATAGTTTGCGACCCACGCGTGACCGTCGGCGTCGATCTCTATCGCAGCCGGACCATCCAGTCCGCCCGCGGTATAGCCACCGCTGCCTGAAATCGGACTTCCGTCGGGTCCAAGCTCAGTCACGCTGCTGCTGCCGAAGTTCGTGGTCCAGACGTCACCGGAACCGTCCATCGCCATGCATACTGCAACGCTCAGGCCACCGACGACGAAATTCTGTGCCGACGTCGGGTTGCGAGTCACGCTGGCGTTGGCGTAATTGGCGATCCAGAGATTTCCGCTCGCATCGAACGCAAGCGCCTCCGGATAGTCGATATTTCCCGCGGTGTAACCGCCCGTGGGCGACAGAATCGCGCCCCCCGCGGACAACTCGGTTACGCTGCCGTTGTTGCTTGGGGCGTATTTGTTGGCCACCCAGACATTGCCCGACGAACTGATCGCGATGCCGAAGCTGTGGCTGAGGCCTCCGCCGCTGAAACCCGTGCACCCCGACAGCAACCGGCCGTCGGGAGCAAACTCCACGACCACCCCGCCGTCGTTGGCGACCCACGCATCCCCCAAGCCATCGATCGCTATCGCGGCGGGTCCGTCGAGGCCGCCACCTGAGAAATTGAGCGCGAGCGTCCAGTCGGAGGCCGCCGAACTGAGCGTGGGCGAGAACACGCTCATGCCCGCCGGCGGACTTATCCCATAAATCGCCGCGACATTGGTCGCCGGGTTGGTGACTATCTCGCGCGCCGCCTCAAGTGTCGTCTTGCTGTTGTTGGTGTTGCTGAACAGCGTGTTGCAATGGGTCGACGTCGGCCCGCTGGTATTGATGCACGACGCAAGGACGTTGGCCAGCGTGTCGAGCCGCTCGAGCGCGTCGCAGTTGACCGGCGGACTGCTCGACGAGCACTGCGCCGCCGTGGGCAGGAAGCTCGCCGGTATCCCGGTATTGCTGATGCCGGTGCCGACGCTCACCACCAGGTCGCTTATTGTCTGGTTGATCGCGTTGTCGAGCCCGATCGCGTTGCCCGATGAAGTCCCGAAGTTCGTCCCGGTCGAATCGCTGAACTGCGCCAGCTCCCACTCGGCTGCCACCGTGGTCAACTCGTTGAGAACCACGAAGCTCGATGAGCTGGGGCTGCCGCACTGCCCGGTAATCGCCATCAAACCGATCGCCGAGTTGGTTCCCGCGCCGGCGTTGCCGCCGGTTGCGGTTACGTAAGTCTCGACGGTTGCCGAGGGACAGGTGTAGGAGCCGATAGTGAAGTTGCCCGTGCTGTCGGAAGTCGCGGTCGCCAGCACCGATGCGCCCGCGCCGTAGCCGATGCTGCCCATCGCGTAGAAGGTGACGGTCGACCCGCTGATAGGACGTTGCAAGCTGTTGTCGCCGTAAACTTTGCCGGAGAGCACCGGCGCGGACGAGGCACTCCCGCCAGCGCCACCACCGCCTGCGGAACCGCCGCCGCACCCGGCAAGCATCAGCACCAGCGACAGGACACCGCCAAGCCCAAGCGCTTGCCGAGTCGATCGGAGTGCCTGCCGCATCGGTCCGTCTCCGAAGTTTCCTTCGCGGCTGCCCGTTCGATTACGGTTTGACCGGGCCGCCCGGACTCATCGGCGTTGTCACCGGCGAGGCCGCGCCCAGCAGCTCGGCCACGCTGTTGCCGCTGTAATTCGTCACCCAGACGTTGCCCGAACCATCCACCGCCAAGCCGTCCGGGCCGTTGAAATTGGCGCCAGAGGGGGCGTAGTTGCCGACCAGGCCCCCGCTCGAGTTCAGCTCCGTCACGGTGTTGCCACCGCTATTCGCCACCCAGACGTTGCCCGAACTGTCCGCCGCCACGTCGTACGGGCCGACGATAGAGGTGCCGGAGGGGTTGAGGGCGCCGCTCGAATTCAGCTCCGTCACACTGTCCGTGCCGTAATTCGCGATCCAGACGTTGCCCGAACCGTCCACGGCCAGGCCGAACGTGTAGCCGAAATCGGCGCCGGCGGGCTTGAACTCGAGCGCGAGCGTCCAGTCGGAGGGCGCCGAACTGAGCGTAGGTGAGAACAGGCTCATACCCGCCGGCGGGCTTATTCCGTAAATCGCCGCGACATTGGTCGTCGGGTTGGTGACTATATAGTGCGCCGCCTCAAGCGTGTTCGTGCTGCCACCGGTGTTGCTGAAAAGCGTACTGCATTGGGTCGAGGTCGGCCCGCTGGTGTTGATGCACGACGCAAGGATGTTGGCCAGCGTGTCGAGCCGCTCAAGCCCGTCGCAGTTGACCGGCGGACTGCTCGCCGAGCACTGCGTCGCCGTGGGCAGGAAACTCGCCGGTATCCCGCTATTGCTGATACTGGTGCCGACGCTTGTGACCAGGTCGGTCGTCGCCTGATTGATCGCATTGTCGAGCCCGGTTGCGTTGGTCGCCGAGGTCCCGAAGTTCATCCCGCTCGAATCGCTGAACTGCGCCAGCTCCCACTCGGCCGCAACCGTAGTCAGCTCGTTTATCACCACGACGCTCGACGAGCTGAGACTGCCGCACGGTCCGGTAAGCGCCATCAGCCCTATCGCCGAGTTGGTCCCCGCGCCCGCGTTGCCGCCGGTTGCGGTGATATAGGTCTCGGT
>JBJKQX010000070.1:0-5699 GCA_046704965.1 Binataceae bacterium (SeqCode) | reverse complement strand
CATCCTCGCTTGCATAGAGGCGATAAAGTACGTTGACCAGTTCCGCGTGACGGATGAGGACGCGCATGTCGCCGGTTATTTTGATGAGTCCTTTGAGTCCCGCCTCAACCAAATCGATAAGTCCTGCGGCCACGCCTTCGAAGATCGAGGCCGGCACCTCGAAGATGAAGTCGAAGCCCTTGCGCGCGGGTGTTTCGGACACTTCGCGATAGTCAATACATTTTCCGTCCGAGAACTGAATAACGAAATCTCTCCGTTCGCCCGGAACTAGATAATGCGAACGATCGTCGCCGATGATTTCCGCAAGCACGTGAAAGGTTCCGCGCGGTGCATTCTTCTCCACGTCGGGATTGGAATTAAGCAGTTCTTTCAGGGCTTCATACCATTCGTCGCTGTAGATGGCCGGCATCGCTTCGTAGCTCCTGTCAGTAAATGCGATCGGGCTTGCGCCAGATTTCCGGCAACCCGTAGTCACCCGCTATAACCTTGAATGCATTGTACCCGGGCGCGGCGCTGATTCCGCCGCCGCCCGCCGACGCGCCGCACATATACAGTCCCTCTATTTCGGTCCGGTAGATGTGGCTGCGTGGGGTTGCCAGTGCCCAGTTGGATGCGCGCCCGTGGGAGAAATCTCCTTCGGGCATCGCGATCCTCCGCTCCATGTCGAGCGACACGTAAAGCTTGTCGGCCAGCACGTTCTCGCGCGTCATGTTGGGCGCGTACTTGCTCCACAGATCGAGAAATTTGTCGTTGTAGGTCGAGCGTACTTCATCCCACTCGGCTGAGGTGAGGCATGAAGCGCGCGGGAAGAAGTACCATCCGTTCATCGAATGCATACCTTCGGGAGCCTGACTTGGGTCCCACAACGTATTCACCCAGATTCCCGCGCCGGGACGTTCGGGCACGCGTCCGCCATAAGCCTGAAGTATGTATTCGGAGACCTGCTGATGGTCCTCGAATCCGACGATGGTGTAAAAGCATCGGTCGATATCCGGATTATGCCGCGCACTCCTATAGCGGGGCGGCTCGCGCAACGCGAATGACGGAGTACCAAGTACGTGCTCGGGGCCGAAACGCCAGTTGGACATCCGTTCCCGGCGAAAATCGTTCAGCCGTTCCCATCCCACAAGCTGACTGAAGGTGGTTCTCGGGTCGGCATTGGACGCGACCAGCTTGCGCGCTTCGATTCTGCTTCCGTCCCTGAGCCGTACGCCTGAGGCACGTCCGTTGTCGAACAGCATCTCGACGACAGGACTGGTGTAGCGCAGGTTCGCACCCGCGTTCAGGGCGGCACTTGCCATCGCATGGGCGAGAGTGTGAGTTCCGCCGACGGAGAGATAGTGATTGCCGCACAGCCAGATGACGGAAATGATGAAACCGAAACCGTCGCCCGAATGCAGGTTGGCACCCCATTCGACGCACTGGCGGTAAAGCGTCGCGCGCAGCTCGGTGGATTCGAACAGTTGGTCGAATATGACCTTGGGCGAGCGCTGCAGCCATTCGGTTCCGAAGCCGAGGTCGGAGCATAGTTGCAGGAGATGACCCGCGACGTCCGCGAATCCCGCTTCGTCGCGAGATTCCTCGGGCGGCGGCGAGTAAAGAAGGGCCGCGATGTAACGGTCGGCCGCCATCACCTTGCGCCGGATTTCGTCGAACACGTCGGCGTCGTGGCGTGAGTACTGCGCGATACTCTTGTGAGTCCGGTCGGCGACTTCCGGCAGATAGATCACCAGTGGCGGACGGTCGTCGGCAAAGGCAATTCCGACCTGCGCTTCGGGCTTTATCATTCGCGCCCCGAAACTCTGCAGATCGAAGTCGCGATAGAACGGCATGTAGTCGATGAACTCCATGTACTGAGCATGGAGGTTATGCCAGAAGCCGGGCACTGTGGCTTCGTCGGTGTGGGCGCCGCCGCCCTCGTCGTGGCGCCGTTCGAAAATGCCCACTTTCATGCCCGCCCGTGCGAGATAAGCCCCCAGGCACAGGCCGTTGTGTCCGGCCCCGATAATCACAGCGTCGTAACTTGCATCCGGCATAGACCGTTCCCCGTGGTCACCGCGCGTTTTCGGGCGAGAGTTTCATCAGTCCGTGAACCCGCAACGGAAACAGCAGATTGCGCAACGAAGTTGATACCTTGAGCCGTCCGCGCAAGTGCTCGAATAGCGGATTCGCGCGGCCTTGCAGCAGACCGGTGAGCAAGGAGTAAGAGCCCGCTATCGAGGCGTCGACGGGACGCTGCACTCCGTCGAGCACAGTGATCAAATGTGGGCCGAAGTCGACGGTCACCGAAACTCCGTAGTCGGTTGCGGTAAGACAAAGCCTGCCGCGAAGACGCGCAGCCCTGGCCCGTCGCGCGGCGGATTCGGAAATCTGTTGTTCGAGGTATTGCTGCACGATAGACGCAAGCCCGCTTTGCGCTCCTTCTGCCAGCCGCACTTCAATCGCACCCGCGCTCCCACCTCGCGATTTCATGACCACCAGCGTTCCAGTTTGAAGTCCTTGGCGATTGTTTCGAGGGCGTTGTAGGCCGGGCCGAAAGTTACGAAACCGTGCGGATGCTGAGTGGCGCCGCACATGTAAAGCCCGCCGATGGGCGTGCGGTAATCGGAGAGTATGGGCCCGGGCCGGCGATCGAGCAGGTTATCGAGATCGACGAGGCCGCCGATCCAGTCGCCACGAATCATGTTCGGGATACGACGGCTTATGTCCATCGGCGTATAGGTAGCCCAGTCGAGAATCGCGTTATCGTCAAGATTTGGCGCCGCAGCCTTCCATACGTTGATACATCGCTCGCCGTACGAGTGCGCAATGCTGTCCCACGCGTGAGGCCCGCCCTCACTCAGTTCGAAGGGTGCAAACTGTCGCAGCAAACCGGTGTAGCAGCCGTCGGGCGCATCAGCCGGGTCGAACAGGCTATTGACCGCAGCGTTCGGTCTCGGCTCAAGCAACCGTCCGGCGCGCATCGCTCGCCAGTCATCGTTCAGGTCACTCTGACTTTCGTAGCCGAGATTAATAACCCACGCGCGGTTCACGTCCGGGTCGAATTGAGCCGCCGCATATTCAGGCGCCCGCGCCATCGCGAGATGCACACTGAAGAACGAAGCGTCCATGTGAGGAAAACGTGATATTTCCCTTTTGAGAGGAGCGGAAAGTTGGTCCGCGCCCACCATAGACAGGAATGTCTGTTCCAGACTTATAGAGCTTGCCACCAGATGGCGCGCGCGTACGAGGCTTCCGTCTTCGAGCACCACCCCGATAGCCTTGCCGCCGTCGACCACGATACGTTTTACGCCGTGCTTCAGAAACACACGCCCACCCGCGTGCGCGAACGACTCCCATAGCGCATGCGCAAGCGCGTGCGATCCTCCAACGCATACGTGCCAGTTGTCGATCTTGCTGAGCAGTAGCGGGAAAGATACTGCCAGCCCGCGGCGATTCGTCGCGTAACCGGCAAGCGCGGCGTGAAAGGCGAGATGCGCCTTGATGCGGCCACTCTCGAAATGGCGGTCGAGAAACTCGCTGATGGTCTGATGGCGGAGTTCCACACTAAGGAACTCGGTCTTTTGCCCGACGTTCCACAGATGCATCGCCTTCGTGATGTCGCGCAGCGAGAGTGGCGGCGAATACATCAGCGTGCGTAAGATGAGATCGCGGTAGCCGCGGGTTTCCTCGTAAAGGCGGCGGAACGTGTCGGCGTCGCGCGCGGAGAACCGCTCCATCGACGCGCACGTCTTGTCGAGGTCGGTGTGGATGGTAAGCGCGCGGCCGTCACTGAAAATGCTCGCCATCTGGACCGCCGGCTGCACGTAGCGGAGCCCGTGTCGGCTTGCCAGTTCAAGGTCGTCATAAACGGGGCAGATGCCGACCAGAGTGTGATAATTGGCATGGACGTTATGAAGAAAACCGGGCAGCGTGAGTTCCTCGGTGCATAGTCCGCCACCCTCTTCGCCGCGCTTTTCAAAGATGCCGACCTGCCAGCCGCCTCTCGCCAGGTATGCTCCCAACGCCATGCCGTTGTGACCAGCTCCGATGATCACAGCGTCGAATGTTGCGTCGGACATAATTCCTCCCAAGCTCCGCACGGGAAAGCGGCTCCCAGTCCGGAGCGTGTTTTCAGATAGCGACCGGTGCCCCGAACGAGTACATACCCCGAGAACCGCAATTTCGATTAACTTACGCGAACAGAGCAGTTTATGTGCCAACAGTCCCGCGAAGCGGCTCAGGCCGCCGCATCTCAATAATCAGTTATTAATCGAAGCTCCAAAATAGAATGAGGCGCGGTTCGGTCCAGCGAGCCGCAGGGAAATTGCTTTCGTGATGTGTGAGCGGATTCACGCCAAGACACACGTGCGAGCGGGGGTTCGAACAGGGCGCGAGATATTGTGTATCTAGCGGAATCACACTGACGCCATTAGAAACGCTGCCGCAGTCGGAACCGACCGAACACAGCGTAACGCGGCCCGTCGTCGATAGTGACCAAGGCTGCAGTATTCGCTGTCTCCGCGTTGACTGCCGGCGTGTTTTCGAGTTGATGCACAGGTGCGCGCGGGCACGTATCACGCCCGCGCGCATCGCCTGTCATTGCGAAAGACGAAGCCGATTTTCGTGGTAATCGGCCGCGGCGCGAAAGGCTGCGGCGGCGCGTTCGAAGCCGATGAACGTGACAAGGCCACGCGCCCGTGCATGTTTCTGCGATACGTCCACGGCCCACGATGCGATCTCGGGCGGTACGTGGCCGTCCTCGATAACGATCGCAAACGGCTTTTTCGCGCGCCGGTCGAAATCGGCCAGTTGGTCGATGACGGTGGTGAGATCTTCTTCCGTGATGTCGCGCCGGATAGTGCCGAAGCCCGGACCCGGTCGCAATTCCATCACGATCGCATCGATAACCGGGTCATCGTCCACGATGTCGAGCACCCGGTCGATATTGTCCTTGTTTCCGACCTGAGCCATCGTCCACGCGGCGTCGAGCGGATTCTTGGAGCTTCCACCGATTACCTTGAAGAAACTGCTGAATTGCCTGTCGGTGCTGTCCGAGAACGGCGGTACTTCCAGTCCATGACGCGCGAAGGCATCGCTGAGGACGACGGATTGTCCACCAGTCATCGCGACCAGGGCCATCCTGCGCCCGCGCACCTCGCGCGTGCGTGTCAGAAGTTCCATCGCGTCGAGCATCGCCTCGAGGTTGGTCACCTCGACGGCGCCACTCTGGCGCAGCGCGGCCTTCCACACCGCGGTCGGAGTCGCCAGCGATCCGGTATGAGAAAACGTGGCACGGGCGCCTGACTCCGTGATGCCACCCTTCCATACCAGCACCGGATGGCGCGCGGCGGCGCTGCGCAGGCTCTCGAAGAAACGCCTCCCGTCCTTCACGCCTTCGATATACATTCCGATCGCGCGGGTCGCCGGGTCATCGGCCATCACGTCAATGTAGTCGGCCGCTTCGAGCACGGTTGCGTTGCCGATCGAGGCCGCAAGATTCACCTTGATTCCGTGTCCGGGCGCCTTCATCACGAGGCTTATCGCGTGAGTGCCGCTCTGGGAGATGAAGCACACGTCGCCGCCCGCCTCGGCCGCGCGCAGGACCGAGGAGTTCAGCAGTCCGAGTCCGGGGTTGCATAAACCCATGCAGTTGGGCCCGACCAGCGCGACGTCCGAGCCGTCCATCAGCGCGCGCATCTCTTCTTCGAGCCTTATTC